>DATJWI010000262.1:0-3819 GCA_035501375.1 Solirubrobacteraceae bacterium | reverse complement strand
GGCTCAGATCGATTCAACCATCGGCAGCTCGCGCTCCTGGCGAACGCACTAAGGAACCCAGACGCTCTCTACACCTTCCAGACGCATGCGACCAGCCACGGCGTCACGCACGAGACCGCGCGCTCCGACCTATTGCCGCTCGCGGCCCTAGGCCTCCTCTCCCAACGGCGCTCAGGGCGTCGATACACGTTCGCCCCGCCGCCGGACCTCGCCAGGCGTCTGAATACCTTTCGATAGCAGGCTTGCCCTTTCGATAGCAGGCTTGCGTCAGCCTGTGTGTGCCATACGTCACACAACGCTGGTTATCCAGCCAGCTAGCCTTGCCATAGTTTCGACACTGCCGAGTCGCGTCCGTGGATGGAAGCGAGCGGGGGACCCACTGCTGGACCGGCCCTGACCTGGGCCGTCCGGATGGGGCGAATCGACCGCTGATGTGGTCGTAACGCCCGGCTGGCGCGCGTTCGGTTCGCGCAACGGCCGGGCGTGAGCCCGACAGCTAACTCCGTAGGCGGACAACAAGGAGGTTCTTCCTCGATGTACGTCCCTGCGACGTCAACTCCGGCCGCGCCCGCGGCGCCGCTGGCCGCGATCGAACTGGCGAGCGACGGCGTCTCGCCCGGCGCGAGCACCTTGACCGGACTGGTCGGCACGCCTACGATCGCGGCGACCCACGTGTCGCTGGTCGTTCGCCACGAGCAGCTGAACGTGCTGGCCGGCCATACGAGCACGGTCGCCGGCGCGCTGGAGCCCGGCCTGGCCGGCCAGAAGATCAGGCTGCAGGCGCTGACGGACCACGGCTGGAGAACCCTTGCTAGCACCGTCACGGGCCGGGGCGGGCGCTTCCGCGTCCGCTACACGCCGGTTCGCGACGGCAGCCAGCTCGTAAGGCTGCGCTTCAACGGCGACTCCACGGCCCGGCCCGCCCGCAAGCGTCTGGGACGCCTGAACGTGTTCAGGCTGGCCGAGGCCTCCTGGTACGGCGGCGGCGGCGGGCTCGCCTGCGGCGGCGAGCTGACCAGCGCGACGATCGGGGTCGCCAACAAGACGCTGCCCTGCGGGACCCTGCTGACGCTCCGCTACGGCGGACGCTCGCTACGGGTCCGCGTCATCGACCGCGGACCGTATGTCGCGGGCCGCGAATTCGACCTCACCGAAGCGACCAAGCGCGCGCTCGGATTCGGCGGTGTAGGGGAGGTGTGGGCGACACGCTGAGCCAACGGTCTCGCAGGTCGTCGAGCAGCGACCCCGACAGGCCTCCAGGCCACGCTACAGACCTTCCAAAACGGACGGCGTACGCGTGCGCGCGCGTACGCGCGCGCAGCACCCCCAAAAGGAAAGAACCATCCAAGCCCCGCCCGGCAGCCCCACCTGAAAGCATTCCTGCAGGCTGGGATCGGCCGTGCAAAGCTTGGCATCGGCGCTGAGCGTTCGTTCAATGCACAACGATGTCCAAGCGCGCGCACGACTGGTTCGACGGGCCCGGCGAATGGGCCTGGCCCGGCACCGCCGCGGCCGCTGCCTCCGCGGGTGGCGGCCAGGCGGCCGAGCTGCTGCCACCACCGTGGGTGCCGACGCTGCCAGGCCACTTCGAGCCCGGAGCGCACCACGGCGGCGCGAGAGAGCGCGAGCGCTCGCGCAGGGGCACGCTCGGCCGCCGCTACGCGACCAGCCTGCTCCTGGCCACCCTGGCGATCGCGTGCATCGCTCTGGGCCTGGATGGGCGCCCCGAAATCGAAGGCCTGCTCGGCATCCGCGCCGCCGGAGGTCCCTCGGCGGCTCAGCTCGCGCTCGAACGCTCTCTCGCTGAGGCTCCGCCGGCGCTGCCGGCGATAACGCCGGTCAGCCGTGATGAAAACGGCGGCGCGATCGATGCGGTCCAGTTCGCGTCCGGCGCCCTCGCTGGCCAAGGGTCGTTCCTGATCTATCTGCCGGCCGGTTACGCGAGTACGATCAGGCGCTACCCGGTCTTGTATCTGCTGCACGGCGAGGATCAGAGCGACAGCTCGTTCCTGACGATCGGCCTGGAGCCGACGCTCGACCGGCTGATCGCAGGGCACAAAGTCCCGCCGCTGATCGCAATCATGATCCAGGGCGGGCCGGGCCCCAACAACTGGTCGAACTACGGCTCGAACCATTACGAGTCTTACGTGCTCGAAGTCCAGCGCCTGGTCGACCGGATGCTGCCCACGATTCCGACGCGTGAGGCGCGCGCGATCGCCGGCTATTCGATGGGCGGCTACGGCGCGATGCATATCGCGCTCGGACACCCGGACCTCTTCTCGACGGTCGAGAGCTGGCTCGGCTTCTTCGACGGCCTCGAACCGGCGCTCTCAGCCGACCACCGCGCGATCTCAAAGCTCGGTCTGCGCGCGTACGTGTACGGCGGCGCCGGAGACTCAATCGCGGACCCATCCGAGGACATGCCCTTCGCCGCCGCCCTGCGGGCCGCGGGCGCGAACGCCTACGGCAAGGTCTATCCCGGCGAACACGACTTCGCGACGCTCGAAGCCAACCTCGAACACATGCTCTCGTTCGCGGGCCGCAAGCTGTCCTGAAGCTCACTCGACGGCGACCTTGAGCACGAGCTTGCCGGTGTTCTTGCTTTCGAACAGCCTCAGCAGGGCTTCCGGGAACGCGTCGATCCCGCCGGGGAAGACTTCCTCGCGCGAGACGAGCTTGCCTTCCCGCAGCCACTCGGCCATTTGGGCTACGCCCTCGGCGTAGCGATCGGCGAAATCGAAGACCAGAAAGCCGGTCATCGACGCGCGGTTGACGAGCAAGGACATGTAGTTGGACGGACCCCTCATCGCGCCGGTCGCGTTGTACTGGGAGATCGCGCCGCAGATCACGACGCGCGCGTGGAACGCCAGTCGCGCCAACGCGGCGTCGAGGATCTCGCCGCCGACGTTGTCGAAGTAGACGTCGATCCCCTTCGGGCAGTGCTCGCCGAGCGCGACAGGCACGTTCTCGGCCTTGTAGTCGATCGCCGCGTCGAAGCCGAGCTCGTCGACGACGTATCGGCACTTCTCTTCACCGCCCGCGATCCCGACCGCGCGGGCGCCCTTCAGCTTGGCGATCTGGCCGACCAATCCGCCGACAGCGCCGGCCGCGCCCGAGACGACAACGGTCTCGCCGGGTTGGGGCTTGCCGACGTCGAGTAGCCCGAAGTAGGCGGTCATGCCCGTCATCCCCAACGTGCCGAGGTGCACCGGCAAGGGCGCCACCGCTGTGTCCGCGGGCATCACCGCCGCGCCATCAAGGCACGCGTACTCCTGCGCGCCGAACAGCCCGGTCACGTGCGCGCCGACCTCGACATCGGGATGCTTGGAGGCGATCACACGGCCGGCGCCGAGCGCGCGCATCGTCTCGCCGATCTGGACCGGAGGCACATAGGAGCGGCCCTCGTTCATCCAGCCCCTCATGGCCGGATCGAGCGAGAGATAGAGGACCTTCACGAGCACCTCGCCCTCGCTCGGATCGGGCGCGGGCTCGCTGACGTGCTGCCAGTCGCTGTCCTTGGGCAGGCCGACCGGCCGGGCGGCGAGCTTGAGCTGATGATTGGTCTGGTCCACGGGTCGTCTCTCCTCTGTCGACTCTGGCGGCGGGGACTGTCGCCCAGCCGGATCGCCGTCAACGATACGGGGCCACGACTCGGGGCACAGGGCGCTAGCGTGTGGGGCATGTCCGGGTCCTGGCCGGCGCTTGACTACAGAGAGTGGCGCGATACGTGCGACACCCTGCACGCGCACACACAGGTGCTCGGCAAGCTGGCGGTCGCGCTCGCGCCGCCCGAGCCCCAGCTGCAACACGCGGCGCTGA
>DATJWI010000261.1:0-5205 GCA_035501375.1 Solirubrobacteraceae bacterium | reverse complement strand
GCGTGCGGATGGCGCCGACGGAAGCCCGCGCGCGCGCGTGGAGGCCACCGACGAGTCCGATGCGCCCGGCGCCGCCGGCGAGGCCGCTCCCGGCGTCGGGCTCGGCCTGGCCGTCTGTTACGACCTGCGCTTTCCCGAGATCTTCCGGATCCTGGCGGTGCGCGGCGCCCTCGTCTTCGCGCTGCCCTCGGCCTTTACGCTGCCGACCACACGCGACCATTGGGAGGTGCTCACGCGCGCGCGTGCCATCGAGAATCAGGCGTATGTCGTCGCTGCCAACCAGGTCGGCGCCCACCCCGGCGGGATCCGCTCGGGCGGGCGCTCGATGATCGTGGACCCTTGGGGCGTCGTGCTCGCCCAGGCGCCCGACGGCGAGGGCCATGTCGCGGCCGACCTCGATTTCGAGGGCCAAGGCCGGATCCGCGCCCAGCTGCCTGCCCTGGCCAACCGCCGTCCGGAGGCCTACCGCTGGTGAGCGCGACCACCATCGACAAGCGCCGGGCGATCCTCGACGCGGCCGTCCGGGTGTTCGCCAGGCAAGGTTTCCACGCCTGTCGGGTCGCTGACGTCGCCGACGAGGCCGGTGTCGCGTACGGCCTCGTCTACCACTACTTCAGCTCGAAGGACGAGATCCTCGACACCTTGTTCCTCGAGCGTTGGGCGATCATGCTCGAGACGATCCGTCACGTCGACGCCCAACCGATCGCGGCCCGCGAGAAGCTGAGCGAGATCGCCTCGTTCATCATCGACTCCTACGTCCACGACCCGGACCTGATGAAGGTCATCATCGTCGAGGTCACGCGGGCGGCCAACTCCTTCGGCCAGACCCACCTGGCCCAGATCCGCGAAGCGTTCACCCTGATCGCCGAGATCGTCACCAAGGCCCAGGCCAGCGGCGAGTTCAAGCCCGAGATCACGGCCGAGTTCGCGGCGATCGCCTTCTATGGGGCGATCGAGCAGGTCCTGACCGGCTGGATCTTCGGTCTGCTGCCGGCTGGCCCTGCTGACTACGACCAGGCCAAGCGCCTTGTGATCGAGACCGTCTGCGGCGGTCTGCTGACGGCATCCACCGCGGGCAATAGACTGCTTTAGCGACATGGAGAACGAGATGTTCAAGCGCCTGCTCTGGTCCGGCCTGCTGGCGGGGGTCGGGGCGCTCGCGAGCCTGCTCGCCCATCGCGTCGCCGCGGGGGTCTGGCTACGTATGTTCGGCGAGGAGCCGCCCGAGTGAACGATCCCTCGGCGGGCGGCGAGGTGCCTCGCGGCATAGCCGCCGCGATAACGGAGGTCTCCGAGCGCGCGACCTCGCTGGTGCGCGAAGAGATCGAGCTCGCCAAGGTCGAGGTCGCCCAGAAGGCTACGCGCCTGGCCAAGGGCGCCGTCATCGGGATCGTCGCCGGCGTCTTCTTCCTGACGGCCCTCTTCTTCTTTTTGATCGGCTGCGCCTGGCTGCTCTACTACTACCTGCCCGGCAACGACTTCACCTATTTCTGGGGCTTCTTCGCGATGGCCGTCATCCTCGTCCTGCTCGGCGTTCTCGCGGGCCTAATCGCCGCCAAAGCCGTCAAGCGCGGCGCCCCGCCGACGCCCGACATGGCGATCGAGGAGGCTCGCCTGATCCGTGAGACCGTCTCCGCGCCCGAACCCCGACCCCAGGCACCGCCGACCGACGCGCCGTCGGCGGCCGGCCGGCCGGCGCCCGGCTCCTCGCCGGCCGCAGGCCCTCCGGCGTCGGAGGAGTCCACGTCCGGTGCGCCATCGGCGTCCGGGACGTCATCCGTGTCGGGGTCTGCCTCCGCGCCATACGGGGCCGCGACGCCGCCCAGCCCACAAGAGGAGGCCTCCTGATGGCCCAGCGAACGCCAGCCGAGATCAGGGACTCGATCGAGGCCAACCGCAACGAGCTGGCGGTCTCGATCGTGCGCCTGCGCGGCGAGGTCGCCTACCTGACCGACTGGCGCGGCCACGTCCAGCGCCATCGCCGCGAGCTGACGATCGGCGGAGCCGTGCTCGGCCTGACGCTCGGCATCAAAATGCTGCGTCGCCGGCGTCGCTAGAGCAGCGCCCTGGGCACGGCACCCACGCCGATCAGTCCCGGGCCGGTATAGGTGCCGATCACGGGCCCGACCTCGGAGGTGAACACCGGCTCGGAGTCGAAGATCTCGCGGCAGCGCTCGATCAGGCGGTCGGCTTGCTCGGTCGCCTGGATGTGCTGAACGACCCAGCCGTCCGAGCCTTCGGAGTGCAGCTGTTCGGCGTACTGAACCATCCGCTCGAAGGCTCGCCCCGCCGTGCGGACGCGCTCGACGGGGACGATTTCGTACTCCATCGACAGGATCGGCTTGATCCGCAGGGTTCCGCCCAGCCAGGCCTGAGCCTTGCCGACGCGTCCGCCACGCCTCAGGTACTCGAGCGTGTCCAAGCAGAACCAGATTTTCAAGGCCCGCCTGGTCTCTCGCACGCGCTCGGCCACCGCCGCCTTCTCGCCGCCCGCCTGGGCCGCGGCCGCGGCCGCGAGCGCGAGCAGCCCCATTCCGCCGCAGGCCGTTTCGCTGTCGATCACCTCGACGCGCTCACCCAGGCCGCGCTCCTGGAGCAGGCCGTGCGCCTGCCGGGCCGCCTCGCAGGTGCCGGAGATGCCGCCGGCCAGGTGGATCGAAACGATGTCCTTGCCTTCGTCCAGCAATGGCTCCCAGACCGCCAGGAAGTCGCCGATCGAGGGCTGTGAGGTGATCGGCAATTCGGGGTCGGTACGCAGGCGAGCATAGAACTCGTCGAAGTCCGGCATCTCGAGCTCCCGCACCGGCTCCCCTTTCCAGCCGACATGAAGGCTGACCTGATGGATGCCGCGATCGTCCGCGAGCGTGCGCGGCAGGTACTGAGTGCTGTCGGTCACCACCGCTACTGGGTCGGGCATCCCTGGCCGGGACGCTATCGCACTGGGGCGGCGTCGAGCCCGAGCGTCTGGGCCAGCTCGCCCGACTCGTACATCTCCAGCACTATGTCGCAGCCCCCGATCAGCTCGCCCTTCACGAACAGCTGCGGGATCGTCGGCCACTGCGACAGCTCCGACAGCTCCTGGCGGATGCGCGGGTCGGGCAGGACGTCGACCGCCGCAAACGGCGCCTGCAAAGACTGCAGCGCCGCCACCGTGCGCGCCGAGAACCCGCAGGCCGGCGCTTCGGGAGTGCCCTTCATGAACAGGATCACCTCGTTCTGCTCGATCGCCTGTTCGATCGCCTCCCTGATCTGGCTTTGCTCGTCTGGCTCTGGCATGTCGCTCGCTCCTGGCTAGTGGGGTTCAGCTCTCGTCGCTCGCCGCGATGCCGGCGGGCCGTGCCGTCGGCGAGCTTTGCGCGCCGGCCTGCTCGGCCGGACTCTTGGCCGTCAGGGACAGCGCGTGGATCGGGCCGCCGATCTCCTCGCCGAAGACCGCGTACACGAGCCTGTGCCGCTCGATGCGGCTGAGCCCGCTGAACGCGTCAGCCGTGACCGTCGCCCGAAAATGATCGCCGCCGCCGGTCCAGTCTTCGACCTCGGCCTTCGCTCCCGGGATCGCCGCCTCGATGCGCCGCTTGATGTCCTCCGCGTCCGGCATTTGCTCGATCAGCTTAGAACACTCGTTCCCGCCTCGACATCGTTCCCGCCTCGTTGTCCGCTCCCGCCTCAATGCTCATTACCGCCTCGCTATACTTTCGAAAGCAATGGTCACCATCACCGACAAGGGTGCTGAGAAGGTCCGTGAGTTCCTGGCGGCCCAGGAGGCCGGCGCGAGCATGGCGGGCCTACGGGTGGGCGTGCGCGGCGGGGGCTGCTCGGGCTTCCAGTATCAGCTCGCCTTCGACGAAGAACGCCCAGACGACGCCGTCTTCGAGACTCACGGCCTGAAGCTGTTGGTCGATCACGAGAGCCTGCCGTTCGTGCGCGGCTCGGTCATCGACTATCAAGAGACCCTTCAGGGAGCAGGATTCAAGGTCGAGAACCCCAACGTCGTCGCGGCCTGCGGCTGCGGCTCCTCGTTCCGGGTCGCCGACGAGGAGCAGGTCTCCGCGGTCTGATCCCGCCGCGAACGCGCCCTCCGCGCTCGCGGTCCTTCGCCGGGTCTGTCTGTCTGTCTGTCTGTCTGTCTGTCCTTCGTCGGTCCCTCGCCCCGTGGGGCTTGACGTCTAAGTCGCACGCCGCTTTGCCTGCGCCCGTGTGTACGCCCGCACCCGCCGTTGCCCGGGCGCGCGCCCGCGCGCTGCAGGCTTTCGCCCGTCGCCGCTGAGCGTCCGGGCCGCGGGGCGGGGGCGTCGGTTTGCTGGCGCGCGGCCGTGCGTGCGCTCTCGCAGAACACCATGCCCGTTTTCTGAACACCGTAGTTGACACGGAGTCATGCGCCTGGTATAACTCACTATTACATGGTGTCAGGGGTGGTCTTCTTGGGCCGTTCGAGGCGCCGGCAGGGAAGATCGGCTCGTCGAGAGACGGCGGGCCGGGAGATCGGTTGGCCGGTGCCTTCTTGGGCGCCGGCTTGGTCGATCGGAGTAAGCGATCAAATCGATGGAGAGGAAGATGGAGGAGTGATGAAAAGCATCAAGGTCATGGGCCTGTGCCTCGTCGCCGCCTTCGCGCTCAGCGCGATGGCCGTGGCGTCGGCGTCGGCCGCCGCGCCTGAATACAAGACGTGTCTGAAGGCCGAAAAGGTCGGCGGCAAATACACCGGCGGATTCAACGACAAGGCCTGCTCGTCGGTCAACGGCGCGGGCGAAGGCAAGTATACGCTCGGAGAATGGAACGCCGGCAAAAAAGTCACGACCAAGGGCAAGGGCGGCGCGGGCGTAAACAAGCTCGTAAATCCGTTCACGCAGACGGTGGAAGGCGCGACGGCGTGCACGGGCGAAAAGAGCGTAGGCGAAATCACGGGCCCCAAAACAAGCCTGACGACGGTGGAATACAAGGGCTGCAAAAACGGAGCCAAAAACTGCAACTCGATCGGCCAGGGGAAAGGCAAGATCAAGACGGAAGCGCTCCTTGGCGAGCTGGTACCGCTGGGCTCTGGCAGCAAAGTCGGCATCCTGCTCACAAGCGCGGCCAATCCAGGCGTAGCCCCCCTCGCGGTGTACGAATGCGAAGGGGTCGACGTGACGGCTGTAGGCGCTGTAATCGGTGAAGTCACCGGCAACGTGGGCGCAGCCAACAAGACATCCACCGACACGTTCGAAC
>DATJWI010000260.1:0-11567 GCA_035501375.1 Solirubrobacteraceae bacterium | reverse complement strand
TCGCCAGCGTAGCACAAACTTCTGAAATACCGCAACCCTTTATGCGTCATATCGGTATCTGTACTATTCTATACAAATGATCCCCATCGAGGAGTTCCTAGTGGCTGCCGAAGCCGTCCTCGGCATCGACGCTGACCGCCTCAAGAACGTCACCAAGATCGGTGCCGCCGAGTCCGCGCTCGCCGCGCCCTTCGCCACCTACGGCGGGCACGACTTCTATACGCATCCGATCAAGCGCGCCGCAGTGTTGGCCTCGCGCATCGTGCGAAACCACCCGCTGCCCGACGGCAACAAGCGCGTCGCGCTGCTGCTGATGGACCTCTACCTCGAAGAGCACGGCTGGCACCTGACCTGCACGCAGCACGAGATCGCGCAGGCCATCGACGCCCTCGCCGCCAAGAAAAACAGCGAGGACTACTTCCACATGTGGCTGATCTCGCGGACAGAGAGAACGTCGCCCGACTGACATGGACCGTCACCACAGCAAGCACTTAACCCCAGGACCCCCTGAGCCAGCACCCACAGCGACGCCTCGCGACCACCGGCGGGAACTCCTCGCCCGCCTGCGCGAGGCGGCGCCGGCGTCGCCTGCCCGATCGGCTTGACGAAGGCCTGAACGACCGCGGCCCCGCCGTAGCGGGGCCGCGAGCCGCTTCGTGATGTCCCCGGATCGCGACCCGCCCGCAACCCGTGTGGGGTCTGGCTGCGAGGGGTTCGCGACCCGGGCTTGCGTGCCCGCCTACGTAGCGCTTCCGAGCGCGGGCTCGCTACCGGACGGCTGCCAGGCCGGCGGGTGGGGACCGCCGAGCGTGGGTACGTCCGAGGGGTACACCTCGTTGCCGTGGATCGCGTGATCGCCGATCTCGAGCTCCTCGTCGGAGAGTCGCAACGGGATGAAGATACCCACGAGCTTCAGCAAGATGAACGTCGCGACACCACTGAAGACGATCACCCAAGCGGCCGTCTCGGCTTGCCAACGCAGCAGTTTCCAGCTGCCGCCGTTGAAGACGCTGTTGAAGCCCGGCAGGCTTTCGGCGCCGCCGATACCGATGTACTCGACGAGCTTGGGGTCCGCGAACAGACCCACCATCAGACCGCCGCACAGGCCGGCGATACCGTGCGTGTAGATCACCCCGAGCGTATCGTCGACGTGCCTGAAGACGGGCGCTCGACTGAGGAACCGGATCGACATCCAAACGATCGTCGAGGCGATCACGCCGACCGCTATCGCGCCGAAGCCGTTCACGAAACCGGCACACGGAGTGATCGCTACTAGTCCCGTGATCATGCCGTTGACCGATCCGATCAGCGAGGGCTTGTCGCGGAAGATGTAGTCCCAGGCGATCCACACGAGCATCGCCACGGCCGTACACAGGTTCGTGTTGACGACGGCCGCCGACGCGTTGGCGCCCGCATAGTAGGAGTCGCCGCCGTTGAAGCCGTTCCAGCCGAGCCACAGCAGACCCGCGCCGCAGGCGACCATCAACAGGTTGTTGGGCGCGTCGATCTCACGGTCTCGTTGTAGTCGCGGCCCGATCACGGCTGCCGCCACGAAGCCCGATATACCCGCGGCCAGGTGGATGACGTAACCGCCGGAGTAGTCCAGGGCGCCGTGCGCCGCGAAATAGCCGCCGCCCCAGATCAGGAATGCGTTGACCGTGTACACGAACGTGATCCACAGCAAGACGAACGGGATCCACGCCTTGAAGCTGATTCTGCCGAGCACCGAGCCGAGCATCAAGATCGGCGTGATCGCGGCGAACACGAACTGGAAGTAGACCAGCGAGGCCTCCGGGAAGTGGAACGGCGGCCCCGTCGTGATCGACGGGATGATCGCCTGGCCCTCCTCGGCGCCGGTCGACAGGACCGTTCCCGACTTCCCCCAGAACGTGTCCAAGAAGCTTTTGCCGCTTCCGATCGGCGAGCCGAAGCCCATCTTGAACGCCCACAGGCACCAGGCGACGAGCACCAGGCAGAACGCCACGAACGTGAGCATCATGCTGTTGACCGACCAGCGCTTCTGCATGACCCCGCCGTAGAGCACGGCCAGGCCGGGAAGGCTCATCAGGCCGACGAACGTCGCGGCTGTCATCTGCCACGCGTTGTCTCCGGCGTTGAGCCAGCTCGGGTACGCGAGCCATTCTGCTGTCGCAAGGACGGACATACGCCTCCATTTCTCCTATCGGGTGCCGCCGCGCCTTCGAGCCCGCCCGAGCGGGAGGATGACGCGACAGTTGCGGTCGGCTTATGTAAACGCCTGCCTTGGACGCCCGGTAGGGACACAGTGGCCAACAGTTGGCCGCTGGCTTTCGACATTTGTCGAGAGCCAGCCGCGCGACCACAGGATCGCGAGAGGATCTCAGCCGAACGGGAAGCCGGCGCGCCGGCACGACGCTCGCAGTTCGGCCGCCGAGCTCTTGAAGGCCTGTGGCGAGGCGCACAACGCGCGCGCACGCGCGCCGCAGGCGTGCTCGACGGCGCCGCCGAGCGTGGAGGCGAACACCACTTCGACGCAGTCCTTGCGCCGCGGCGGAGAGCTATTCGTAAGGGCAACGGCGCCGAGGCCGACGACCGCCAGCACGACGCACGCGAGCAACGCGCCGACCGCGATCCGCTCGCGCCTGCCCCAGCGCAGCGGCTCGGACAGCCGTTTTGACTGGTCCATCATGATCATCGTCGTGGAAGCCTAGCCGCTGCTTCTCGGCGCGCGGCCGCCGCGCTGCTCAGTCGCGGCCGTCGGCGGCGGTCCGCTCGACGCGCTCGGAGCCGGGTCCGGCATCGCCGTCACCCGCGGGCTGGAACGAGAGCGCGGCCGAGTTGATGCAGTAGCGCTGGCCGGTCGGTCCTGGACCGTCGTCGAATACGTGGCCGAGATGGCCGCCGCAGGTCCTGCACAGAACCTCGGTGCGCTTCATGAACAGCGAGTTGTCGGGCCGCAGCTCGACGGCTTCGGCGACGGCCGGCTCGGTGAAGCTGGGCCAGCCACTGTGAGAATCGAACTTGGTGTCCGAGCCGAACAGCTCGGAACCGCAGGCCGCGCACATGTAGGCGCCGGCATCCTTGTTGTAGACCAGCTCGCCGGTGAACGGCGCCTCGGTGCCGGCCTTGCGCAGAACCTCGTACTGCTCGGGCGTCAGCTGCTCGCGCCACTCCTGATCGGACTTGACGATCGGAGGCTCGCTCATACCGTCGTTCTAGCACGAACCGCGTTGAATTTGCTGTTCCGGCGGCGCATGCGCCGCCGGCGGGACCGCACATGTGCGGTCCCGAGGGAAGGTCGCATGCGACCTTCCCGGCCGGGCCGCATGCGGCCCGGCCCACCCAATCAGCTTTTCAAGTCATGCAGCCTCGGCCCATCCCTGCAAGCCATGCGGCCTCAGCCCACACTGCTAACATGATGCTTACGTTTACGTCAATTTCTTCACCTCGGTCTCGCTCCAAGCTCGGGCGCATCGGCGTCAGCGGGGAGCACTCCAGCTACAGATGGTGGGCGTTGTCGTGCACCAGCCTGGGCATGCTGCTGGCGGCGACCAACTCCGGGACCTTGATCATCGCGCTGCCGGATCTGGAGCGCTCGCTGCATACGAGCCTGTTGGCGCTCGTCTGGGTGATCCTGGCCTACCTGATCGCCGCCACGGTGCTGGTCCTGATGGCCGGCCGCCTCAGCGACCTGTTCGGTAGGAAGAATGCTTACGTCGGTGGGTTCCTGGTGTTCGCCGCGGCCTCGCTGGGCGCTGGTTTCGCGCCCAACGCGACCGTGCTGATCGCCTGGAGGGTGCTGCAGGGCACCGGCTCGGCCTTCCTGTTCGCCAACGCCGCGGCGCTCGTGACCGACGCTTTCCCGAAGCACGAACTGGGCCTGGCGATGGGCGCGAACACGATGGTCGCGGCGATCGGCCTGGTCTTGGGACCGGTCCTGGGTGGAGCGCTCGTGGCGATCTCCTGGCACTGGGTCTTCTGGTTCAACGTGCCGCTCGCGCTTGCGGGAGCGGCCTGGGGCGCGCTCGTGCTGCGCGAGCTGGCCCAGCGCGAGCACGTGCCGAGCTATGACGTGCTCGGGACGACCACGTTCGTGCTCGGCCTGACCGGCCTCGTGCTGGGCGTCTCCAAGGGCGGGCTCAGCGGCTGGGATGAGCCGGTCGTGATCGCGAGCCTAGCCGCCGCCGCGGTGCTGCTGCCGGCGTGGGTGGCGATCGAGCGGCGCTCGAAGGCGCCGATGCTGGACCTGAGCCTGTTCGAAAACCGGCTGTTCGCGGCGGCGACCGCGGCGGCCTTCATCAACGGCCTGGCCAGGTTCGCCCTGATGTTCATCTTCGTGTTCTACTTCCAGGGCGCGCAGTCGAATTCCCCGATCGAAGCCGGCATCAAGCTGATCCCCCTGGCGCTGGGCATGCTGGTCGCCTCGCCGCTGGCCGGCGCCTATGCCGACCGGCGCGGCTCGCGTGGCCTGGCCGCGCTCGGGATGCTCGCGAGCGCCGTAGGCCTTGCCGGTATGACGACGCTGGGCGTGTACACCCCTTACGCCCAGAGCGCGCTGTGGCTGGCGGTCGTGGGTGTCGGCTCGGGCATGTTCAACAGCCCGAACACGGCCGCGATGATGGGCTCCGTGCCCGCTCAGCGACGCGGGATCGCGGCCGGCGCCCGGACGCTCGTGCAGAACACCGGCGCAGTCCTGTCGATCGCGTTCGTGCTGGCGATCGTCACCTCTTCAGTCCCCAAAGCGACCCTGTTCGCCGTCTTCTCGGGCCTCGCTCACGGTCTCTCGGAGCAGAAGCTGGCCCCGTTCATCCACAACATGCATCTCGCCTTGTGGATGCTGGCGGGGACCTCGCTGATCGGCGCGTTCGTGTGCCTGCTGCGCCCAAGCCATGCCCAGGCGCCGGCTGGCGCCAGACCCGAGCCGGCGACCCAGAGGGCCGCATGAGCGAGCCGGGCGGGCGGGCTCCAAATCCGCGGATCGGCGACGTCGCCAAGCTCGTCGGCACGACACCCAGGACGATCCGCTACTACGAGGAGATCGGCCTCTTGCCGCCCGCGCCCGCACGGCCGGCCGGCGGTCACCGCACCTACAGCGAGGCCGAGGTCGAGCGGCTGCGCGAGGTGATGCGCCTCAAAGACCTGCTCGGAGTGACGTTGGAAGAGCTCAAGACGCTGCTCGCCGCCGAGGAGGCGCGAGCGCTCGTGCGGGCGAAGCTGCGCCGCGAGGACGTCCCCCCCGCGCGCCGGCGCGAGCTGTTGAACGAGGCGCTCGGCCACATCGACCGCCAGCTCGAGCTGGTCGACCGCCGGGTGCGAGAGCTGACCAAGCTGAAGGGCGAGCTGGGCGAGACGCGCAAGCGCGTGCGCCGGCGCACGCGCGAACTGGAAGCCCAGGACCAGGCCACCTCCCTCCCGAACGACCCGCTGCCGAAGGATCTCAGCAATGCCTGACGCCGACCGCGAGCCCTCCTACCGGCCCGGACCCGCGGCGCTGCTACGGGAGCGGGTCGTGCCGTTCTTCGCCAAGCACCTCACGACTAGCTGAGCTTGCGACTGGCTCATACCCATCGCACCTCAGGACCGGCAGGCGCGGATAGCGCGGATAAGCCGGATCGGTGCGCGAGCGGGCGCACAACGAGAAGACAGACCCGCGCGTGTTCGGGACCTGGACCCGGTGCTCGCAACCGTTGCACAGGCCAGCGCTCGGGATCGAGCCCAGCTGGGACCTTTGCGACGGGGCCATGGCGTGAGCCTAACGTCCGTGCCCGCAACGCTCCGGGGCTCTTGCCATAATAGTTGACTGAACAACTATGACTACCTTTTACCGCCTGCTCGGATTCCTAAGCTCTTACAAGCGCGGCCTGACCATCTCGTGGCTGCTGGCCAGCTTCGCGATGGTGATGACCGTGCTCTTGCCGGCGCTGACGGGCAGGGCCGTGCAGATCATCGGCGCGAGCAGCCATCATCTCCCTTCCACGACTCGCGCCGGCGAGCGTCACGAACTGACCTTGCTCGCGATCGCGATTGCGATCGCGGTGCTCGTGCGCTGGGCGCTGACCTACTGGCGCAGGATGGTCGCCGGCAGGGTCTCGCTGGGAGTCGAATACGACTTGAGAGACCGGCTCTACGGCCATTTGCAAAGCCTGGAGCTGTCCTTCTTCGACCATCAGCAGACGGGACAGCTGATGTCGCGGGCGACCGTCGATCTGCAGGCCGTGCGCTTCTTCTTGGGCTACGGCCTGGTGTTCATCCTGCAGTCGATCCTGACGATCGTGCTGGCCGGGATCGTGATGGTCGCGATCGAACCGAAGCTCGGCCTGATCGCGCTGGCCCCGGTCCCGTTCGTGATCTTGATCTCCTACCGCTACGGCCGGCGCGCGCGCCCAGCCATCCAGGAGACCCAGCAGCGGATCGCCGAGCTGACCGCGGACGCCGAGGAGAACATCTCGGGCGTGCGTGTCGTCAAGTCCTTCGCGCGCGAGCCCCGCCAGCTGAGGCGTTTCGAGAACAGCGTCGGGCGCGTGTTCGGCCAGGCGATGGTCGCGACCCGACTGGAAGCGAGATACAACCCGATGATCGGCTTCCTGCCGCAGCTCGGCCTGGCGGCCGTGCTTTTGATCGGCGGCCAGGCCGTCATCCACGCGCACCTGACGCTCGGCCAGTTCACCGCGTTCTACCTGTACCTGAACATGCTGATCGCGCCGATGCGCTCGCTCGGAGTGATGCTGAACTTGGCCCAGCGCGCGACCGCCTCGGGCGCGAGGCTGTTCCAGGTCCTCGACCGCTCGCCCCGCATGAGCGAGGCCCCGAACGCTGCGCCTTTGCCGGCCGGCAACGGGCACGTCCAGCTGCGCGATGTCACGCTGCGATACGAAGGCGCCGACGAGTTCGGCGCGGCCTATTCCGCCGCGCGCGACGCAGCGACCGACGTGTCGCGCGACGGCGCCGGCGACTCCAAGCCGAAGGGCCCGACCGACGCAAGCGCCGCCGCCGCGCGTAGCGACTCGACCGGAACGCCCAGCGCCAACGGCTCGGGTCCCGAGGACGCCGGCAGGGCGGTTCTCAGCGACATCGACCTCGACGTGCCCGCGGGCCTCACGGTCGCGCTCGTGGGCGCCACCGGCTCGGGCAAGACCAGTCTGGTGTCGCTGATCTCGCGGCTGTATGACGCGAGCTCGGGCCAGGTCCTCTTGGACGGCGCCGACGTGCGCGAGGTCAGCCTGCGCTCGTTGCGCCAGCAGGTGGCGGTCGTCAGCGACGACCCGTTCCTGTTCTCGGCGAGCGTCGCCGAGAACATCGCCTACGCCAAGCCGGACGCCGAGCGCGCCCAGATCGAAGACGCCGCCCGACGCGCCCAGGCCCACGAGTTCGTGGTGAAGCTGCCCGACGGCTACGACACGCTCGTGGGCGAGCGCGGCCTGACGCTCTCGGGCGGCCAGCGCCAGCGCCTGGCGATCGCCAGGGCGCTGCTGGCAGACCCGAGGGTCCTGATCCTCGACGACGCGACTTCCTCGGTCGACGCATCGACCGAGCGCTCGATCAAGCTCGCACTGTCCGAAGCGATGCGCGGGCGCACGACCTTCGTGATCGCCCACCGCCTTTCGACGATCGCCTTGGCGGATGAGATCGTGGTGCTCGACCACGGCCGGATCGTGGCCAAGGGCGACCACGAGCACCTGCTGGACGCGTCCGAGCTGTACCGCGAAATCGTCGAAAAGGGCCTTCCGGAGCACGTGTTCATGACGACCGAGACGCGCGAGCGCCGCGCGCGAGAGGCGAGCGGCATATGAGCGCTTTCGGCGGCTCAGGGGGCGGGCGCGGCGGCGCCGGAAGAGCGCCGAACGCAGCCGGCGCGATGCGGACGCTCGGCCCCGGCATGGGCCGAGGCATGTCGCAGTGGACCGGCGAGCGCGCCAGCAGAGCGAGCCGCGGGCGCAACCTGCGCGGCCTCTTGGCGCTGCTGAAGCCTTACCGGCTGCGCGTCGCGGCGATGATGTTCGCGCTCGCGCTCGGCACCGCGGCCTCGCTGGCGCCGCCACTGCTGGCGAAGGTGGCGATCGACGAAGGCATCGGCCGCCATGACTCGAGGACGCTCGTGCTGGTCGTGGTCGCGTTCCTCGTCTCGGCGGTGCTCGTGTGGGCTATGACCTACGCCCAGACCTATCTCGTCGGCTGGGTCGGCCAGCGCGTCCTCGCCGATCTGAGGATCAGGATCTTCAAGCACCTGCAATCCCAGCCGATCGGCTTCTACGAGAGCCGGCCGGCGGGAGTCCTGATCTCGCGCATCACCAACGACGTCGAGGCCCTCGAAAACCTCGTCACCGATTCTGTCGTGACCCTGTTCCAGGCCGGCTTGACGTTGATCGGGGCGGTCGCCGTCCTGCTCTATCTGGATCCACAGCTGGCGCTGTTGACGTTCTGCATCGTTCCCTTCATCGCCGCCGGCTCGATCTGGTTTCGCCTGGTCTCGGCCGGAGCGTTCAGGCGTACGCGAGAGACGATCGGGGCGATCACGGCCTACCTGCAGGAGACCCTGTCGGGCATCAGGGTCGTGCGCAGCTTCGGCCAGGAGCCCCGCCACGAGGCCCAGTTCGCGGAGCTGAACGCCGAGAACTGCGACGCCAACATGGTCACGGTCAGACTGAACGCCAAGTACTTCCCGGCCGTCGAAATGCTGTCCGGGATCGCGCTCGCGGTGATCGTGCTCTTCGGCGGCTATCAGGCCCTCGACGGCCACATCACCGCGGGCACCGTGGTCGCCTTCGTCGGAACCTTGGCGTACCTGTTCGAACCGATACAGCAGCTCTCGCAGCTGTACACGACCTACCAGTCCGGGATGGCCGCCCTCGAGAAGATCTTCCAGCTCCTGGATGTAGCTCCGACGTTGAGCGACCGCGAAGGCGCGACCCCGCTGGAGCGCATCCGCGGCGAAGTCAGGTTCGAGGACGTCACCTTCGCCTACAACCCGCGCAGGCGCGCCAAGCGCCAGGCCGTCCCACCCGGAGAGTCTCCCGACGGGGCTTCGGCGAGCGCCGACGTTCAGGCTTCGAACGGAACACCGGAGGACACATCAGACGGCGTGCTCGAGGAAGTAAGGGCTTTGGAGCGGATCGACCTGACGATCCCGCCGGGCCAGACCATCGCTCTGGTCGGCGCGACGGGAGCGGGCAAGTCGACGATGGCCAAGTTGCTGGCGCGCTTCTATGACCCGACCGAAGGCAAGATCCTGATCGACGGCCACGACCTGCGCGAGGTCTCGGCCGCCTCGCTGCGCTCGCAGATGGGGATCGTCCCCCAGGAGGCGTTCCTGTTCAGCGGCACGATCGCCGAGAACATCGCGTTCGGCAGACCAGACGCGACACCCGAACAGGTCCACGAAGCCGCGGCGGCCGTGGGAGCCGAGCGGTTCATCTCAGAGCTCGCCAACGGCTACGACACGGAGGTCGGCGAGCGCGGCGCCCAACTGTCTTCGGGCCAGCGCCAACTGATCGCCTTCGCCAGGGCCCTGATCGCGGACCCCAGGATCCTGATCCTCGACGAGGCGACCTCCAACGTGGACCTGCACACCGAGACCAGGATCGAGACCGGCCTGCGCCGCTTGCTGGCCGGACGCACCGCGATCGTGATCGCCCACCGCCTGTCCACGATCAGGCAGGCCGGCAGGATCGTCGTGCTCGAGCACGGCCGCATCGTCGAGCAGGGCACCCACGACGAACTCGTCGCCGCCGGCGGGCGCTACCACCGGCTGTACCGGGACTGGGCCACGCAGGCGGCGGCCTGAGGCCGAGCCCTCGGTGCAGCTCAGGGACAGGGATTCGAACGTGGAACGGCTACGTCGGATCACCAGTGGATAGAGCAAAGTCTGGGCTCTGATACGCGATTTCCGTCCTAGCCCTCGGCTACTGGTAGGGGGCTCTTTCGCACGAGTAGGCTGCGAGCATGGGTAACTCCTACTCGAAGCGGCAGATCACGACTGCCGGGCGCATCCTGAGAAATCTTGAGAGCTCGACGCCTGACGAGCTGATGATGGCCCTTCAGACCATCGACGACTGGCGCGCGAGCCACGCGCAGCCGTTGAGGAAGGTCAACGCGAACCTGCGCTACTACGCGCGGAAGGTTGGGGTTGAGGCGCCCGAGGTCACGCAGCGCCTGAAGCGTTTCGCGACGATCGCCGACAAGCTGCGGCGCGAGCCAAACATGGCACTCTCAAGAATGGAGGACATCGGTGGTGTGCGAGTCATACTGCCGCACCAGCAGCAGGTCGACACGATCGTGCTTGACCTGCTCGCGCAGCCGCGCTGGAAGATCAGGCGTGTGCGTGAGTACATCGCAGGCCGGAAGCCGGGACTGAAGGCCGATGGCTACCGCGCTGTGCACGTCATCGTCGAGAAGGACGGTTGCTACATCGAGATTCAGCTCCGGACACCGTGGCAGGACGCCTGGGCGCAGTCGGTCGAGCAGGACACACGACGACTGGCGGCTGGCCTGAAGTTTGGGGCTGGACCGGTCGATCTGCGAAACTACTATGTGATGATCTCCGAACTCTTGGCGATGCGGGAAGCTGACGAGGACCCAACGCAGGAGTTCATGGAGGAGCTCGCGAACAGGTTCGCGGCCACCCGAGGCTACTTCCCGAACGAGGAGCGCTAGACCCCGATGAGCACTGTCCTGCACTTCCTGGTCATCTATGACATCCAGGCCGGCGAGGCCGATCTCGTGCCGTTCGACACCGACTACGAGGCGGCGCTCGAGGCGTACAACGGTGCCGAGAAGGTCCATAGGGATGACACGAACACCGAGGTCGTTCTTCTGGGCTCAGACTCGGTTGAGACGTTGCGCCGCACTCACTCAAGCTACTTCGAGCTCTCCGAGCGGCACATCGACCAGATCGTCGCGCGCGAACTCGCCGAGCTCGGCCTGCGCTAAGGCCGTTTCAGCTTCATACCTCAGCCCCTTTCCGCTCTCATCGAGTAGGAGCGAGGCTCAGGTCGTTTATGGGCCCTCTTTGGTTGCGCGGCCGAGCCGTCCAGTGAAACGCGAAAGGTCCCGTAAGCACGGGGCCTTTGTCTACTCCGGGACAGGGATTCGAACCCCAAATTCCTGCTCCAGAGGCAGGCGTGTTGCCGGTTACACCATCCCGGATCGGACAACCAAGAATAGCGGCAGACACTGCGCTGCCGGGGTCTCCAGCCGCACCCACACCTGTTAGGCGCCCTACGCCTGCGCCGAAGCGGCCTCGGGCGCGAAGAACGAGGTGATCGCCTGCTCGAGGCCCGGGTCGAGCACGAGCAGGACCTCGTCGCCGTCCTCGATCACGGTATCGGGCTTGGGCACGAAGCCGGAGCCGTCGCGCAGGACGGAGATGATCAAGCTGCCCTCGGGCAGGTCGATGTCGGCGACACGCTGGCCCACGACGGGCGCCTTGGGACTGACCTCGAGCTCGATGATCTCGAGGCGCTCCTCTTCGAGGGCGAGCAGGTGCACCAGGCCGTAGCGGGGCACCTCGTGCTCGATCAGCCTGAGGATCAGGTCGGTCGCGGAGACCGCCGGCTGGATCCCGAGCAGCCTGAAGTGGTCGTGGTTGCGGG
>DATJWI010000259.1:0-2475 GCA_035501375.1 Solirubrobacteraceae bacterium | reverse complement strand
CGGGCGAGCCGATCGAGGGCTCGCTGCACACGATCGACGGCGTTCCTCACTTCCTTTCCCGCGACGCCGCCGGACACCTGATCGCCCTGACCGAGCACTTCGAGCTGGTCTGGGCCAGCGGCTGGGAGGAGAAGGCCGACGAGAACCTGCCCCACCTGCTCGGCCTGCCAAGCGGTCTGCCGCACCTGAGCTTCGAGCGCTCGCCGGGCAAAAGCAACGCGCACTGGAAGCTGGAGGCGATCGGGCGGCACGCCGGCGCGAGGCCCTTGGCGTGGGTCGACGACGCGCTGAACGAGGAGTGTCATGGATGGGCGCGCGAACGTAACGCCCAGGGCGCGCCGACCAAGCTCGTGCAGACGAAGCCCGAGCGTGGCCTGACCGGGACGGAGGCCAAGATTCTTATCGCCTGGGCGCTGGAGCTAGAGCCCGAGCCGGAGCCCAGACCCCGGGAAGCTCAGCCGGAGGCGGAGGCTGCTCCGCCGGCGCGGGCGAGCCGGCGCTGAAGGTTGGCCTTGACCGAGGGCCACTCGGTGTCGATCACCGAGTAGTAGGCCGAGTCGCGGACGCCGACGCCGGGCATGAGCATGTGCTTGCGAAAGACGCCCTCGAATTGGGCCGGCAGGGCGGCGAGGGCCGCCCGCGAGCGCTCGTTGCGAGCGTCGGTCTTGAACTCGACCCTCATGCAGGCGAGCCGATCGAAGGCGTGGCCGAGCATCAGGAGCTTGGCCTCGACGTTCGCTCCGGTGCCCCAGTACGACGGCGCGAGCCAGGTCCAGCCGATCTCGAGACCTTTGTGGGCCTCGCGCAGGTTCAGGTAGCGGGTGCTGCCGATCGGCTCACCGCTCACGCGGTCGATCGTGGCGAAGACGCCCTCACGGCCGGCGGCCGACTCGGCGAGGCTGGCCGCGAACCACTGCCCGAAGTACTCGGGATTCTCGCCGACAGGCGCCAGCCAGGTCCAGATCTCGGGGTGCTGGGCGGCCGCGAAGAGGCCCGCTTCGTGCCGGGCCTGCAGGGGCTCGAGCACGACGAACTCGCCCTCCAGGCGCTCGATCAGATTGGCCCACATCTCGGCGCCAGGCTACAGGTAGCAAGGCGACTACAACCAAGCCCCCTGAACACGGCCCTCGAACGCAGGTCCCGGACGGGCGTCGCGGGCGAGCGGCCGGCGCGCCCTGCACGACGCCCGAGCCCTCGACGGCAATCACCCGGTCGATCGAACGCGAACCCCGGTCCGGGACCCTGCCGCGACCGTGGCGCCAAGCCCACCGGCGGCGCCCCGGACAAGGGCCGCGGAAACGATCACTCCCCGAGATCGTCCTCGGGAACCTCGAGATCGGCAAGCTCCTCGACGAACCCCGGATCGGTAGCGCCGGCCCCGATCTTCTCGAGCGAGGCCAGATCGGCATCGAACTCCTGGCCATAGCCGCCGATCCCCTCGCCGCCGGAGAGCCCAAGCTCGGCGGCGATCTCGTCCTGGTCGAGCAGGCCGACCTCGTCGATCGCCCTGGGCAGCGGTTCTGACGGTTCGATCTCGATCCGGCGGTAACGCTTCAGCCCGGTTGCGGCGGGGATCAGCTTGCCGATGATGACGTTCTCCTTGAGACCGTTCAACCGATCGGTCTTGCCCTCCAGCGCGGCGTCGGTCAGAACCTTGGTCGTCTCCTGGAAGGAGGCGGCCGACAGGAAGGAGTCGGTGTTCAGGGAGGCCTTGGTGATCCCGAGAATGATGTCCTCGTACTGGGCGGCCTCGCCCTTGCCCGCGACGATCTCGTCATTGACCTTGGCGAATTCGAAGCGGTCGACGAACTGGCCGGGCAGGTAGTCGGTGTCGCCCTTCTGGTCGACCCGCACCTTTTTGAGCATCTGCCTGACGATCAGCTCGATGTGCTTGTCGTTGATGTCGACGCCCTGGGACTTGTAGACCTCCTGGACCTCTCGGACCAGGTACTGCTCGGTCTCGGTCCGGCCCCTGATCGCGAGGAGCTCATGCGGGTATAGCGAGCCCTCGTTGAGCTGCTTGCCGGCCTTGATCTTCTCGCCCTCGGCGACGAATAGCCTGGTCCGCCTGGGGAAGGCGTGTTTGTGCTCTTCGCCGGCATCGTCGGTGATCGTGACCGTCAGCGCCTTCTCGGTCTCCTCGACCGAGATCGTGCCGTCCTGCTCGGCGATCTTGGCGAGACCCTTGGGCTTGCGGGCCTCGAACAGCTCGACGATGCGCGGCAGGCCGTGCGTGATGTCCGCGCCGGCGACGCCGCCGGTGTGGAACGTCCGCATGGTCAGCTGAGTCCCGGGCTCGCCGATCGACTGGGCGGCGATGATCCCCACCGCGTCGCCGACCTCGCACATTCCGCCGGTGGCGAGGTTCCGGCCGTAGCACAGGCGGCACACGCCGACCGTCGCCTCGCACGTGAGGACAGACCGGACGTAGACCTCCTCGACTCCCGAGCCCATCAGCGCCCGCAGCTCGGCGTC
>DATJWI010000258.1:0-2141 GCA_035501375.1 Solirubrobacteraceae bacterium | reverse complement strand
CCATGCACACCACGCCGGTCAAGCTGCCGGCCCGGCCGAGTGCCCGTCAGGCGCGCGGCGCGGCGGTTAGGGCCGACGCCGACGGGTCGATGGCCTAGCTAGCCCGCCGCGACGAACTCGTCGCCGCCCAGGCGGGCGAGCACGTCTCGGGCGCGCAGGGCCGCCCGCCAGGCCGAAGCGGCCTCCACGAGCAGACGGTCGCCGACCGCGGGCTTACCCTGCGCTCATCGCGGGCTCGCCCTCGCCGGCGCCCTCGTCCACCGGCACCGGCTCGGCGTCGCTGAGCTCATCCAGCTTCGTCGGGTCGCGCTCGGTCCCGGCGATCAGCTCGTCGGCGGCCTGGCGCGAGGTCTTGGGCAGGAAGCCCGATTTCATCCCGAAGTAGACCGCCTGGGGGTGGTGGGCGACGATCGCGAGCGTGGACTGCTCGGGCTCGACCGCGTAGCCGCCCGAGAGGCGCAGCCCGATCGACGGCGCGTCGAGCAGGTCGAACACCTTTTCGTGCTCGGACTGCTCGGGGCAGGCGGGGTAGCCCCAGGAGTAGCGGCGGCCCCGGGTCGGCTCGAGACCGAGATCGGAGCGCACCTTGGCGTGGAGCCACTCGGCCATGCCCTCGGCGGTCTGGACGCCGAGGCCGTGGGTGAACAGCTGCTCGGCGAACTCGCCCTCGGCCTCGAGCTTGGCCATCAGCTCGGTGACCTCGTCACCGGCGGTCACGGCCTGCAACGCCACGACGTCGACCTGACCCGACCCGACCGGGCGGTAGAAGTCGGCCAGGCAGATCCGGTCGTGGCGCGGCTGGCGCGGGAAGACCAGGCGGTGCAGCTCACGCTCGCCGGGGGCCTCGGGGTCCCAAACAATGAGCTCGTTGCCATCCGAGTTGCACGGGAAGTAGCCGAGCAGCGCCCGAGGATGCAGGTAGGTCTGCTCGCGCCACATCCGCTCGAGCCGCGGCTTGAAGTCCTCCGAGACCAGCTTGCGCCACTCCTCGCCCTTCACCCCGCGCCCGCCCCAGTGGAGCTTGAACAGCACGTGGGTGTCGAGGTGGTGGTAAACCTCGTCCAGCGGGACCTCGATCTCGCGCACGCCCCAGAACGGCGGCTCCGGAATCGGGTTGTCGACCGGCACCGCGCTTCGCACCGACGCGTCGGTGACCGGCGGCGCGTCGTCGTCGGTCTGCTCTGGCTGCTCGCGCAGGCGCTTGGCGGCCGCGCGGGTCTTGGCGATCAGCGCCGCTCGCGCCTCGTCGTCGATCAGCTCGTCCATCTTGTGGAGCCCCTCGAACGCGTCCTTGCAGAAGAACACGCCGGACTCGTAGACGTCGTCGGACTCCGTGCCGTTCGGGTAGAGGATGCGCAGGCCGAAGTTGCGGTTGATTGCGGCGCCGCCGATCAGCAGCGGGAACTCGAGACCCTGCGAGTGGAGCTCCTGGACGCACGCCGGCATCTGCTTGGAGGTCGAGACGAGCAGGGCACTGAGGCCGATCGCGGTGGCCTTGTGCTCGACAGCGGCGTCGATGATCGTCTGGATCGGGACCTGCTTGCCGAGGTCGACCACGCTGTAGCCGTTGTTGGTCAGGATCGTGTTGACGAGCGACTTGCCGATGTCGTGGACGTCGCCGAACACGGTGGCGAGCACCACGGTGCCCTTGGTGTAGCCCTCGATCTTGTCCAGGTACTGCTCGAGCTGGGCGACGGCGCGCTTCATCACCTCGGCCGACTGGAGCACGAAGGGGAGGATCAGCTCGCCGGCGCCGAACTTGTCGCCGACCTCCTTCATCGCCGGCAGCAGGACGTTGTTCAGCGTCGGCACGGCGCCGATCTTCTCGACGCTTTTGTCGATCCAGTCCTCGACGCCCTCCTTCTTGCGGCGCAGGATGTGGAAGTGCAGGGCCTCTTCGGGCTCCATGCCGGCCGTCGGGTCGGCCTTCTCGGCCTGGGCCTCGGACTCGCCCTTGGACTCGAAGTGCGCGATGAATCGCTCGAGTGCGTCGTCGCGGCGGTTGAACACGAGGTCGTCGGCCAGCTCGCGCTCGCCGTCGGGGATCTCTCCGTACGGCGTGATGTGGTTCGGGTTGACCATCGCGAGGTCCAGCCCGGCCTGCACGCAGTGGTGAAGGAAGGCGGAGTTGAGCACAGCTC
>DATJWI010000257.1:0-4389 GCA_035501375.1 Solirubrobacteraceae bacterium | reverse complement strand
GCGCTGGGCCACGCGGACGTAAAGATATGCCTACGACTCATCGAACAGCGCCTCGACCGCCTTCAGAAAGCGGTGCGCCACCATTATCGCCCGTTGCGCCTCCTCGACCGGCGCGAACCACGCCTCGTAGTCGGCCTGCTCGCGCTCTGGCTGGAACTTCTGCGCTTCGGTCGTGAGCGCTTCGTCTATCTCGCCGCTCGCGACGAACGCCTCCCTGAACTCGTGCCACGTTCCGCGATGGGTCCTCGCTGAAGTCTCTCGCTCGCTGAGTGCCGCTCTGGCGGCGTAGAGCATTGCGTAGTAGGCAGCGCTCAGCGCACCCGAGGGATCCTCCTCCACAAGCATCTCGGCTGAGGCGAGCCGCCGCTTGGCGGCCACGAGGAACTCGTCGGAGCGCGGGCTCACGCGTCCTCGTAGAGCACGACCTTGTCGCGGTCCAGCTCCGCGACGAAGAACGACCTGATCTCGCGGCGCTGGGCCAGCCAATCGAGGGTGTGGACGTGGACTGAGAAGTACCACGCGAGCGCGTCCAGGCCGAGTTTGCGCGCGACCTCGTCAACGATCATGCGCACGGCCATGCGGGAATCCATGGAGGCGTCGTCGACGAACACGACCAGATCGATGTCCGAATCCTCTCCGGGCTCCTCGCCGCGGGCGCGCGACCCGAACAGCCAGACGCCATGCAGTTCGCTGCCGAGGCGCTTGCGCAACTCCTGAACGTAACGGTCGACAAGGACGCGCTCGTCGGCCCGCAGCGATGCCTCTGCCAGCAGCGCGGTCATGTTGTCACGTTAGCGGCTGTACCGCCCAGCTTGGCCGCTGATGTGCTCACCCTCCGTCGGCGTGGCCGACCGTTTGAGCGCCGGACGGATCCAGGACCAACGCGTTCTCTGCGCGCGCGCGATAAGGATGCCGCGCGTTGTAGTTCAACAAGAACGCGCCGACCAACACGAACGGCACGAAGTTGACGGCATGCAGGATCAAGGCATACGGCAAGATCGTCGACTTCGGCAGGCCATACGCTTTCAAAGCCAGGATCGCGGCGCCCTCGAACACGCCTATGGCCGCGGGTGGCGACGGCAGGATCATGCCCAGGCCGACGGCCACCGCCACGAGCACGCCGCTCGCGAAAGGCAGTCCCAAATGGAACGCCAAAGACACCAGATACGAGCACAGCGCGGTCAGCATCCAGGCCAGGATCGTCCACAGGAACGCCTCGCCGGCGACCTCCTTGTTGCGCAGACCGCTCAGGCCGTGCGCCAGCTCGCTAACTGTCCGCTCCAAACGCTCGCCCGAGAACAGCTTCAGTTTGCCGAACGGCCTCAGCAAGAAGCGCAGCGGCCGCTCGCCGTAGACCACCAGGACGGTGGCCACGGCCGCGATCGCCACGGCCAGCACGATCGCCGCGATCGCCGCCGCCCTGAACCAGCTCACCTTCGGCAGCCAAGGCTGAGCCACGAAGAAGATCGCCAGGATCGCCAAGACGTCGTACAAACGCTCGACCACGACCGTGCCGACCGTCTCGACCGGCGGCACGTCGGTCCGTTTGGTCAAAACGATCACCCTTGCCGCTTCGCCGGCCCTCGCCGGCATGATGTTGTTGTAGAAGTAGCCGATCATCGTCGCGTCCAGCGTCGGCGCCGGCCGCGGGCGCCGGCCGGGGGCGAACAGCGAGCGCCAGCGCATCGCCCGCGCCACGTTGCCCAGCCCGAAGACGGCCAGCGCCGGGAGCAGCCACCAGTAGTCGCAGCCCTTCAGCGCCCGCCAAGCCTCTTCGAAGTCGATGCCGCTCAGCGCGATCCACGAGAAGACGACCGTCACGACGATCGTCGCGACGTTGACCAGCATCCGCGAGCGCCTGCTGCCCCTCAGAGCGCCCGCGACGGTGCCCGCGACGCGGCCCCTGGCGCCGTTCGCGCCTTGGCTTTGGGCCGTTCGCTCGCGCTCCCGCAACCGCATTGGCCCGCCACGTTAGACGACCATGCACACGCATAGACTCCAAGACGCCCGCTCCCCGATCCGATGCCCGAAACCAAGCCATCCGACGCACCGACCAGCGAGGCTCCGCGCCGCATCCTGGTGACCGGTGGCGCCGGCTTCATCGGCTCCAGCCTGGCGCTCGGCCTCGCCGCAAAGCACCCCACCTGGGAGATCGTCGCCCTCGACAACCTGCGCAGGCGCGGCTCGGAGCTGAACCTGCCGAGGCTGCGAGCGGCGGGCGTGGCGTTCGCCCACGGCGACGTCCGGTCCCTCGAGGACCTCCTGCTCGCCTGTCCCAACGGCGACAACGGCGCCAACGGCCTCAACGGCGCCCTGGACGCCATAGTCGAGTGCTCGGCCGAGCCGTCGGTCATGGCCGGTGTCGACTCCAGCCCCGACTACGTCCTCCAGACGAACCTCTTCGGCGCCTACAACTGCCTCGAGCTGGCCCGGCGCACGGGCGCGCAGTTCCTGTTCCTGTCGACCAGCCGCGTCTACCCGGTCGCCGGACTCGCCGGCTTGTCTTATCGGGAGGCCGACACCAGGTTCGAACTCGCCGCCGAGCAGCCCTGCCCCGGAGCATCTTCGCGGGGGATCGCCGAGTCCTTTCCGCTTGGTGGCGCCCGCACGCTCTACGGAGCCACCAAGCTCGCCGCCGAGCTGCTGATCGCCGAGTACGCCGACTCCTATGGCCTGAACACCGTCGTCGACCGCTGCGGGGTCATCGCCGGGCCCTGGCAGTTCGGCAAGGTCGACCAGGGCGTCTTCACGTACTGGCTCCTCGCCCACCACTTCAAGCGCCCGCTCTCCTACATCGGCTTCGGCGGCTCCGGCAAGCAGGTCCGCGACCTTCTGCACGTCGATGACCTGCTCGACCTCGTCGACATACAGCTCTCCGAGCCCGGGCGCTGGGCCGGCGAGGTCGTCAACGTCGGAGGCGGCCTCGACTGCAGCCTGTCGTTGTTGGAGACGACCGAGCTCTGCCAGCGGATCGCAGGCCAGGAGATCGCCATCCCGGCCGCCGGCGAAGATCGACCGGGGGACGTGCCGATCTACCTCAGCGACTGCGCCCGCCTGTTCGAGCGCACGCCCTGGCGGCCCCAGCGCGGAGCGGCCGAGATCCTCACCGACATCCATGCTTGGATCGTCGAGCACGAAGCCGCCCTGGCAGGCGCGCTCGGATAGGCCGGGCTGACACCCTCCGGTCCGCCCACCACCGTCGAGCCCCTTCCACCTCCAGCCAGCCCACCGGATACCCTCCTGGCCTTCGATGCGCGCGATCCCCTGCAAGCTCCCCGGCCTGACCGTCATCGAGCCCGCCGTCTACGGCGACGAGCGCGGCTTCTTCAGCGAGACCTACCGCCGCTCCTGGCATTCGGAGGCCGGCATCCCGGAGGCCGAGGAGTTCGTCCAGGACAACCATTCGCGCTCGGCTCACGGGGTCGTCCGCGGCCTTCACTTCCATATCGGCTCCGGTGTCGCCAAGCTCGTGCGCTGCGGCCAGGGCCAGATCGTCGACGTCGCCGTCGACCTGCGCCGCGGCTCGCCGACATACGGCCGTTGGGAGGGCGTCGAGCTGGACGGCGAGTCCCTGCGCGAGCTCTACGTCCCCGTCGGCTTCGCCCACGGCTTCTGCGTCCTATCCGACGTCGCCGACGTGCTCTACAAGCAGACTGCCTACTACGACCCCGCCGTCGAGCGCGGCATCGCCTGGGACGACCCCGACATCGCGATCGCTTGGCCTTTGCCCGCCGCCGAGCTGACCGTCTCCGAGCGCGACGCCGCCGCCCCCCGCCTGCGCGACGTCGCCGCCGAGCTGCCTTTCGTCTATCCTGTGTAGTGCGCTAAACTACACTAGACTACATGAGCAGTGACAGGGCCCAGAAGCCGTTCTCGATACGCATGAGTCAGCGTACGCTGACTCGCTTGGATCTGGGTGCACGGCGTCGTGGCGAGCCCAAGGCGCGTGTCGCTGAGCGTCTGATCGACGAGGGCCTACGCCTGGAGGACCATCCCGGCATCGTGTTCAGGGATGGTCCGGCGGGACGCCGCGCGGCGCTCGCCGGCGGTCCGGACGTGTGGGAGGTGATCGGTACGCTCCAAGACAGCGACCTCGCCGGAGAGCAGGCCATCGCCGCCGCGGCTGAGTGGGGCAATCTCTCGCAGGCGCAGGTCCGCATCGCCGTGCGCTACTACGCGGACTTCCGCGAAGAGATCGACGCCCGGATCGCCCACAACAGCCAGGAAGCCGAGCGTCAGAACGCGGCATGGGTCAGAGCGCGGGAAGCGCTCGCTTGAAGCTCCTCGTCGACGAGATGTACCCTCCCTCGATCGCCGCCCAGCTCCGCGGCCGCGGCCACGATGTCGAAGCGGTCACCGAGCGGCCAGAGCTGCGCGCGCTCCCCGACC
>DATJWI010000256.1:0-3777 GCA_035501375.1 Solirubrobacteraceae bacterium | reverse complement strand
CCGCCGATCGTGTAGGCCGCGTTGATCTTCGTGTCCGGGTAGAGCTGCCCCGAGGGGGTGCGGATGTTGACCATCAGATCGCGCGGGATCGACATCACCGAGGTCTGTCCCTGTTCGGGATCGAAGCGCACCAGCAGGATCGTGTCCGAGTGGGGCGGGTCGGTGCGATCGTAGGAGTCCTTGGCGCCGACGCGCCTGTCCGAGCCGAGGATCAGGAAGGTCTTGGGGCCGCCGCTGTATTCGGTCGTGACGACTCCTTGGGGCGCCTGGATCTGGTTGAGCTTGGGGAAGACCTCTTCGGCGATCGTGGTGATCTTGTTGAGGGCGACCGTCGCGGTGGCCCCGGCGCTGAGTGCGACTATCAGGACCGCCGCGATCGCGAACCGCTTGGCCATGCCCCAGCCGGGGCTGGGCGGGCGCTCGTCGTCGATCATCTGAGGAAGGGTACCCGGCGGCCCGGAGCGTCCACGCCGCATGCCTGGCTACTCTCGACCGATGCTCAAGCCCCGCAACCGCGAGCTGCTCGGCCTGATTCCGGCCGCGCTGCTGGTGACGGCCGGCTTCACCGCGATCTTCATCCAGCAGCAGGACACGGCGCGCGAATCGGCGACTGCGGTGACGTTGAATCACGCGTCGAGCGTGTCCTTGACCTATGGCGCGCTGTTCCTGGGCCTGTGCGTGGCGGGACATCTTGTGATCAGGTTCGCGCTGCCCGACGCCGACCCGTACCTGTTCCCGTTGGGCGCGGTCTTGGCGAGCGTCGGGATCGTGATGGTCTACCGGATCGAACCGGTCCTGGCGAGGCAGCAGGCTCAATGGATGGTCCTGGGCCTGGTCCTGTTCGCGGCGACGATCCTGCTGTTGAGGCGCAGCGGCGTGGGGGTCTTGGAGCGCTACCGCTACACGATCGCGGCGGTCGGGATCGTGATGACGGTGCTGCCGCGGGCGCCCGTGATCGGCGAGGAAGTGAACGGCGCCTACCTGGACATTCATTTCGGCGGGGTCGCGTTCCAGCCGGCCGAGTTCGGCAAGGTCGCGATCGTTATCTTCCTGGCCAGCTACCTGCATGACAACCGCCAGCTCCTGGTCACCGCCGGGCGGCGCTTCTTGGGACTGACGATCCCGCCGATGAAGCAGTTCGGGCCGATGCTGATCGTGTGGGGGGCCGCCATGGGCACCCTCCTGTTGACCGGCGAGCTCGGGACGTCCCTGATGTTCTATGGAGCCTTCCTGGCCCTGCTGTACGTGGCCACGGGGCGCTTTTCGTTCCCTTTGATCGGCCTGGTCCTGTTCGCCGTGGGGGCCTGGTTCGTGGTCGGCCACGTATCCCACGTACATGCCAGGATCCTGGCTTGGGAAGAGCCGCTGAACAAGACGTTGTTCGAAAACGGCACCAGCTATCAGCTCGGCCAGGCCCTCTTCGCCCAGGCCGACGGTGGCCTGCTGGGCACGGGCTTCGACCAGTCGCTGCTCAGATATCCGGTCGAACTGGCGCACGGTGTCGTCGTGCACCGCTCGATTCTGCCGGTGCCCGAATCGGACATGATCTATGCGGTCATCACCGACGAGCTCGGCCTGGTGGGTGCGGTGGGCCTGCTGCTGGTGTACCTGCTGTTCGTCGCCAGGGGCTTGAAGACGGCGATGCTCGCGAAGGACTCTTTCTCGAAGCTCTTGGCCACCGGGCTGTCTTTTATCGTCGCGCTGCAGGTGTTCGTGATAGTCGGCGGCGTCACGCGCGTGATCCCGTTGACGGGCGTCACCCTGCCGTTCGTCGCTTACGGCGGCTCTTCGGTCGTGATGAACTTCGTGTTGTTGGCGCTGCTGCTGTTGATTTCCGACCGCGCGCGGCGTCCTTACGCGCGCAATTGAGAAGCGCGCGATATGGCCCTTGTGCGCCCGATTGACCGGCGCGCGCCGGCGCTGCGCCTGCGATTTGAGTGTGATTGAGCAGGTTGGTGCAGCTTTGTGAAGGCTTTCGGCGCCGGATCCTCTATATCGGGGCGCTGCGCAGGGGCTGCCGCGGGTCACGTCGAAATCCTGGGCCACGATGCGATCCAGCACGCTCGCCGATCAAGCAACGCCGCATCTGCGCCTGCGCGTAGCGGGGCCCAGGGCCGTAGCGGGGCGCCGCTACGGCAAGGCTCTGCCCGGCGGCCACTCTTCGCCCGCCGGCCTGCACGCCCGGCCATGGCTCGCGCGGCTGCGGAACGCCGTCGAGAACGACCTGTTCGCGGTCCATTACCAGCCGATCGTCGCGCTCGAAGACGGCCGGCCCGCCCATTACGAGGCGCTTGTCAGGCTTGCCGACGAGCCGTCCGGCGCGTACCTGGCTCCCGGCCGCTTCCTGCCTGCCGCCGAGCGCTATGGCCTGATCCAGGACATCGACCGGCTCGTGCTCGACCGTGTCGCCGCGCTGCTTGGGGACCGCACGTCTCGCGCGAGCGCGGGCCGAACGCGCGATCGTGCCGAAGGTCCGCGCATCGCGATCAACCTGTCCGCCCTGTCCGTAACCGACCCTGCGATGCTCGGCCACGTCGAGCGCAGCCTGGACCGTTACGGCGTCGATCCGGGCCGCCTGATCGTCGAGATCACAGAGACCGCCGCCATTTCAGACATGGCCCAGGCTCAGGCATTCTGTCGTGGGGCGGTCGCCCTGGGCTGCGGCCTGGCCCTCGACGACTTCGGTTCGGGCTTCGGCTCTTTCCAGTATCTGACCAACCTTCCGTTCGACTACCTCAAGATCGACGGCTCGTTCATCAGGTCTTTGCCTGACTCCCCGAAGGACCAGCTGATCGTGAGGGCGCTCGCCGGCCTGGCCCGTAACATGGGCATGCAGACGATCGCCGAGTACGTCACCAGCAAGGCGACCCTGAGCCTGCTGCGCACCTTCGGCGTCGACTACGCCCAGGGCTATGAGCTGGGACGGCCGGCGCCGCTGATCGGGTAGGACTGCGCGTGCGCGAGTCCTACGGACCGGCGCATGTGCCGGGTCCGAGTGTCGTGCATGTAGGACACTCACATTCTCAGCTTTCTGAAAGCATGCGCGCGCCGGCGCTCATTTGAATAGGCTCTCCAGCCAATGCGTGCCGTCACGTTTCAAGCTCCAGGCGAAGTCCGGGTCGACGACGTCCCCGAGCCCGAGCTGGGAGCCCCGGACGACGCGATCGTCGGGGTCACGGCATCGGGCATCTGCGGCTCTGATCTGCACATCTACCACGGCAGGGTGCCCGTCGAGCAAGGCTTTACGATCGGCCACGAGTTCGTCGGCACCGTTCTGGCCGCCGGTCCTGAGGTCGATCGCGTCGCGGTCGGCGATCGCGTGCTCGGCTGCTTTCATGCCGCCTGCGGCACCTGCGTCGCCTGCATCAGGGGCGACTACCACCGCTGCCTGCACGGCCGTACGTTCGGCCACGGGTCCAAGCTCGGCGACCTGCAGGGCGCCCAGGCCGAGCGCCTGCTGGTCCCGCGCGCCAACCTGACCCTGCGCAAGGTCCCCGAGAACATGTCCGACGACGTGGCCCTGTTCGCGGGGGACGTGCTCGGCACCGGCTACCACTCCGTCGCTCATGCCGGTCTGAAGGCCGGCGACACCGCCGCCGTGCTCGGTCTCGGCCCCGTCGGTCTCTGCGCGGTCCAGGCCGCCAGGGCCGCCGGCGCCACCCAGGTCTTCGCGATCGACACCGTCCCGGACCGTTTGGAGATGGCTGCCCGGTTCGGCGCCGTGGCGCTGCACCTGAGCGAGGACGACCCCAAGCGCGCGATTCGCGGCGCGACCGG
>DATJWI010000255.1:0-2982 GCA_035501375.1 Solirubrobacteraceae bacterium | reverse complement strand
ACTCGGAGGCAGGCTCGCGTGAACAAAGCGCCGAGGCCGTCGAGCGGGCCAGCCGCGAGGCCCTGGCGGCGGCGCGCCTCGGACACCCGGCGATCGTTGCGCTGTACGAGGCGTTCTTCGCCGACGACGCCTTCTATCTCGTGTCCGAGCTGATCGTCGGCGAGACGCTCGGGACCCTCATCGCCGAGGATCGCCTCACCGACGAGCAGATACTCGAGATCGGCGCCGTGCTCGCCCAGGCGCTCGAGCATGCCCATGCGCGCGGGGTCGTGCATCGCGACGTCAAGCCCCAGAACGTGCTCGTCCCGGACGAGCCGCCCGCGCGCGGGACGGCGGCCAAGCTGACCGACTTCGGCGGCGCCTGGCTCGTCGGCGAAGACGGCCTGACGCGCCCCGGGGAGACGCTCGGCACGCTCGCTTACATGGCTCCCGAGCAGAGCGAGGGCCACGAGGCGACCGCCGCTGCCGACCTCTATTCGCTCACGCTCGTGCTGCGCGAGGGCCTGACCGGCGTCAACCCGGTACGCGGCCCGACGCCAGCCGCCACCGCTCGTCGCATCGGCTGCGCACTCCCGACCGTCGCCCGCGATCGACCCGACCTCTCGCCACGGCTCGTGCAAGCCCTTGACACCGCTCTGGACCCGGATCCCGAGCGGCGCGGCAGCGTAGGGGCGCTGCGTGAAGCTCTCGAACTGGAGCCGTCCGCCACCCGTCCGGCTTCCCGGCGCCAGCGCCCCCGCCGAGTCGATGCCGCCGAGCCCGGTCCGGCGCTCGCGCCATTCGATCCGAGGGGCACACAACGCGATTCGGCGCTCGCCGGCCGCGAGCCTGGGCTCGCACCGCTCGATCTGGCGGGAACACACGGCGATCCGGCGCTCGCCGTGTCCGAGCCGGTCCCGAAGCGACGCCGCCTACCGGTGCCGCGCGCCGTATGGGCGGGAGGCACGCTCGCCCTGGCCATCTGGCTGGCAAGCACCTCAAAGCCGGGCGCCGGACTCTTGCTGCTGGCGGCCGTCGCTCCCGCCCTGTTGCTGTTGGGGCCGAGACCAGGGGTCGCATGGCTGAGCGCCGGCCTCGCGCCGGCCCTCGGGCTGGTCGGTCTGGCGGGGGTCTACCCGGCGCTAGCCGGCCAGGCCGAGCACTGGCAGCGCCGGGCGCTGCTGGGCGGGCTCGGCTACTGGTGGCTGACGCTCGCCGTTGCGCTCGTCGCCGGCGGTGCTTCCGATGCTCGTCTCTGGCTTGCGCCACCCGCCGGGCTGCCGGCGCGCTCTGTCTGGGAGGGTTCGCCGGGCAGCGCGGCGGCGCACGTCATCGCCCCGGCGCTCGCCCTTGGCGTGTTCTTCGGCGCGGTCTTGTGGGCGCTCGCCGCCACCGTCCTGCCATGGGTCGTGCGCGGGCGCAGCCCGCTCTTCGACGCGATCGCCGCCGCCTGCTGGTCGGCGGGGGTTCTGGCGGCGACCCCGTACTTCGATGCCGGCCTGGCCTCCGGGGCGGCGCTCCAACAGCCGCGGGGGGCGGTCCTCGCCGCGGTTCTGGCGGCCGCGACCGCCGTCGGCGCGCGTGCCCTGCGCGGTCCCGCCGGGAGCCCTCCCGCCGAGGTTTAGACCGTAGAGTGCTGGCAGCGCCATCTTGCGGCACGCGAGACAGCGCCTGCCAGCATCGAGACGGAAAATGACGAACCCTTTGAGAGCACTGGAGACAAGGATCGCCGACCTGGTCGAAGGCGCGTTCGGGCGTGTCTTTCGCTCGGAGGTGCGTCCGATCGAGCTGGCCCACAAGCTCGCCCGGGAGATGGACGAGCACCGCACTGCCTCCGTCTCGCGGACCTATGCGCCGAACGAGTACTCGATCTGGCTCTCTCCCCAGGACAGGGCCCGCTACGAGGGCGTCGAGCACGAGGTGATTGAGGAGCTGTGCGCTTACCTCCTGGAGCACGCTCGGCGCGAGGAGCTGATCCTGGCGTCCCGGCCGGCGATCTCTTTCTACACCGACGAGACCCTGTCGCTGGGCGAATTCGGGATCCAGGCACGGCTGGCGCGGGTCGAGGAGGACGAGCAGGAGGGAGGCGAAGCGCCCGCGGGGAGTGGGGCAGAGGTTCCGCCGCGAGGACCCGTCTCCGGGCCGCCACCGTCGCCAGGCGACGAACACGGACAGACGATGGTCTACAGCAGCTCGGCGCGCATGCGGGGAGCGGTCGAAGAGGCCCAGGCGCACCGCCAGACGCGAGCCCTGCTGACCGTCGAGGGCCGGCGCCTGGCACTGCCCTTGCGGGGCGGGGTGATCGGTCGTAGTCGCGACTGCGACGTGGTGCTCGAGGACACTGGCGTTTCGCGTCGCCACGCCGAGCTGCGCCCGGATGCCGAAGGCTGGACGGTCAAGGATCTCGGCTCGACCAACGGCGTGCGCGTCAACGGCCACGTCGTCCGCGCGGCTCACGCGCTGAATCCCGGGGATCGCATCGAGCTCGGCTCGACGGAGATCGTGTTCGACGTCTCATGACCAGTCTCGCCCCGGTATCGGTCGCGCTCAAGTTCGGCTTCCTGGTCGTGCTCTACCTGTTCCTGATGTGGGTCGCCCGCAGCGCTCTGCGCGACCTGCGCGGTTCCTCGCCCGCCCAGGCGCTCACGGCTCCACCAGCCCCCGATGCCACAGGACTGCACTCGGCCTCGGCGGCGGGGCTGGCCGATCTGGCGGGACGCGAACCGCGGCTCCTGGTCGAGCGCGCGTCTGGCCACGACCCCGGGATGATCTACGACCTCGACGGAGATGTCGTGCTCGGCCGCGGCGATCGCGCCGAGATCAGACTCGAGGACCCTTTTGCCTCCTTGCGCCACGCCCGCGTCTACCGGCAGGGCAACATCATGGCGATCGAAGATCTGCGCTCGACCAACGGCACCTACCTCAACGAGGAGCTTCTGCAATCGCCGCGGCCGCTTCATCCCGGCGATCGTGTCCGGATCGGGGATTCTGAATTCACGTTCG
>DATJWI010000254.1:0-3902 GCA_035501375.1 Solirubrobacteraceae bacterium | reverse complement strand
ATCGTCAACTCCAGTCCCAGCCGCTTGGCCGCCAGCAGCCCGCCGAGATCGTGCGCGAAGGCGACGTCGCCGATCAGCAAGACCACTGGCTCGTCGCTTGCCGCCGCCGCGCCGAACGCGCTCGAAACGATCCCGTCGATCCCGTTGGCGCCCCGGTTGCACAGTACGCGCGGGGGATCGGGTCGGACGGGCCAGAACGTCTCGATCTCACGGACCGGCATCGACGAGGCGACCCACAACGTCGCCTCTCGCGGCAGCAGGACTCCCAGCTCGAGTGCTGCCGCGGGCTCGCTGATGTCATCTGAGGCAAGCGCTCCGAGGATTGCCTCGGCAGCAAGCTCGTCGGCTCCGCGCCAGCCGGCCAGCCAGTCTTCTTCGGCCGGGCCTACAGCGCCCGTCAGCGCCGCGAACGCGGCCGCGGGTTCGAGCCCGAAGGAATGAGAGAGCACCGACGCCGGGTCCTGCCACGCTCCTTCGGGGTCGATCGCAACCTGGGGCACGTCGTCAAGGCCGGCCAGCCATGAGCGCAGCGGCTTTGACACCGGCAGGTCTCCGGCGCGCAGGACGAGGTCGGGACGTTGCGCGCCTGCGAAGCGCTCGTCGCGAAGCAGCGCGTCATAGTGCGCGACCGCCGCCGGGCCGCGCCTGGCCCCCGACATCGGATCCGCCAAGAGCGGCCAGCCGGCGCGCTCGCAGAACGCCGCCGCGGCGGCGCCCAGCGCCAGGTCACGCTCGTTGCGCCCGACCACGACAACGCCCCGCTCGGCGCTGGCCACGAGCCCGGCCAGGACCGCTTTCGTCTCTTCAGCGGCATCGGTGGCGAGCGCGCCGCCGGCGCCCTGCGCATGGTCGCCATCGTAGCCCCCCCCGCGCGCGCGGGCAGCCCGCTGGGTTGGGCCGGCGCGCAACACGTAGGGCGCGCCGCCCGGGCGTCCCGTCGCCTCGGCCGGCAGCTCCTCGTCGGTGACCAAAGGCTCGCGCAGCGGGAAGTTCAGGTGCACCGGCCCCGGCCGGCCTTCGAGCGCCGTCCAGTAGGCGCGACAGGCGAGCGTCCTGATCCAGCGCAGCCGCTCTGGACTGGCACGGTCGGGCACACCGACCTCGAAGAACCACTTGGCCGCGCCTCCGAACAGCTTCAACTGGTCGATCGCCTGGCCGGCGCCGTTCTCGCGCAGCTCGGGCGGGCGGTCTGCGGTCAGGATCAGCAGCGGCACGCGCGCCTCGAAGGCCTCGATCGCGGCGGGCGCCAGCTCGGCCGCCGCCGTGCCGGAGGTGCATGTCAACGCCACCGGTAAACCCGAAGCCTTGGCCGCCCCCAGCGCGAAGAACCCGGCGCAGCGCTCGTCGACGTGCGAGTAGCACCGCAGGCGCTCCTCACGTGCAAGGGTCAACAGAAGGGGCGCGCAGCGCGACCCCGGCGAGGTGCACGCCATCCGCATTCCGCAGCGCGCCAGCTCGTCGACGAACGCCCGCAGCAATACATAGGTTTCGGTCGGGCTCGTCATCGCGAGGCGAACGCTAGCCGGCCCTGGCGCGGACATGCGTGAGATCGGTCATAAACGGTCGCCCGCCGCACGCCAGCCGGCGCTCGCGCGGCTGGGCGCGCCGCCCGACCGGACATAGGATTGGCTGGATGATCGAAGACCTGGTCCTGTTGCACGGTTTCGGCGGGACCCGTCGCGCTTGGGACGGGGTGATCGGTGCGCTGTCTCACGAACGCTACCGGCCGCTGGCGCTCGATCTGCCCGGCCACGGCACGAACGCCGTGGCCGAGAGGCCGATCACGTTCGCCGCCTGTGTGCGGAACGTGCTCGCCGAGAGCCCCGAACGCTTCGCGCTCGGCGGCTACTCGCTCGGCGGGCGCATCGCCCTGTGCACGGCCTTGACGGCCCCGGAGCGCGTCAGCAGGCTCATGCTCGTATCGAGCACCGCCGGGATCGAGGACGCCGCCGAACGGGCCGAACGGAGCGCTCGAGACCGCCAGCTGGCCGGAGCGCTCGAACGCGAAGGCGTCGAGGACTTCCTGGTCCGTTGGCGCGCCCAGCCGCTGTTCGCCGAAGATCCGCCGTTCGTGGACGAGCTGGCATGCGCCGACTACAGGCGCAACCCGGCGTACGCTCTCGCAGCCGTCCTGCGCGGGATCGGGACAGGAGAGATGGAGCCGCTCTGGGAGCGCCTGCCCGGACTGACGATGCCCGTCACGGTGCTGGCCGGCGAGCGCGACCGCAAGTTCGTCGAGCTTGGCCGGCGCATGGCGGAGCTGCTGCCGGACGCCGAGCTCGTCATCGTGCCGGGCGGCCATCGGCTGCCGCTGGAGTCGCCCGAAGCGGTGGCCCGGGCCTTCTAGAGCATCGCGGCCGGGGCGCGCCCGGTCGCGCTGTGCGGTCGGGTATCGGTCCAAACGAATTGCAGGATTCTACGGTCGCGCGCATCCGTGCCGATAACGGACCGGAGGACAACCTGAAGAACCTTTTGGGGACATCCAGACCGCCATGCCAGACAGCGAGACTCCCCAGCCCGATTCAGCGCCCGCCAACGGCGCCCACGCGACGCCCGAAGGGGCGCCCGCCGGAGCTCCTGGGCAGTTGGCGCATGAGCCTGAGCCGGCCCAGCCGGCCGCCGAGACGCCCGGGCAGCCGGCATCCGAGCCCGAGCCGGCACGTGAACCAGGTCGCCTGGCGCGCACGCTACGCGCCACCCGCCCCGGCTGGTTCGTGGCCGCCCTTACGTGCCTGGCCGTCGGTGTGCTTGCGTCCGCGTTCGGCGCTCGTGAGGTGATGCGCAGCGACGCCGCCAGCGCGCGCACGGCCTTCAGTGAGACCTCGACGTCGATCGCATCGACTCTGAACGTGGCGATCAGGCACGAGGAACAGTTGACGGTCAGCGCGGCCACTTTCTTCGCCGAGCACCCGAACGCAACGTCCGCCGAATTCGCGCGCTGGAAGGCCTGGGCACGCACGCGTAGCCGTTATCCGGAGCTCGACGCGCTCCGCTTCTCGGGCCTCGCCAGCGTATCGCCCGCGCTTGCGCTAAGCAGGGATACGGCGGCGAACATCTACAGCTCGGTGGCGTCCTCGAGGGGGCCCGGCCTGGCTATCGAGACGCCGGTCTACCGGGGAGCGGTGACGCCGCGCAGCGTCTTCGGGCGCCGAGCCGCTTCGGTGGGCTGGCTGCGCGAGGTGCTGATCCCAGGGGTCGTTCTGCGCGAGGCGCTCGTCGGTCAGCACGGCTACGCCGCACGTCTGGAATACAGCGGCCGTACGGGGAGTCTCGTCTACCGGAGCGGCGTGCCGAACCAGCAGGCGCAGAGCGCAAGCGTGGCGCTGCGCGGCGCTTGGAGCATGATGAGCTATGGCCCGCCGTTGCCTGCCGGGGTCTTCGCGGATCCCGGTGCGCTGGCGTTGCTGATCGGAGGCATACTCGCCAGCGCACTGCTCGCCGCGCTTCTGCTGCTGCTCGGCGGCGAGGGCGCCGCCGCGTCCGCGTCCATGGGTGCGCCGCTCGGCGCTCCGACCCCTCGGGCGGCGGAGGCCGACTCTCGTGAGGACCTCTACGACCCGCTCACCGGACTACCCAGCCGCGTGCTGATGCTCGACCGCGCCGAGCGCCTGATCGCGCGGACGGGGCGCCAGTCGGAGGCGATCGCGGGTGCGCTGTTCGTCGAAGTCGACTGGGTCAACGAGGTCAGCGACAGGCTTGGAAGCGACGCCGGCGATCAGCTGCTGCGGATCGTGGCACGCCGTTTGGAGCAGGTCGTGCGCGCCGGCGACAGCGTCGGGCGGCTCGGCGGAGACGAGTTCGTGATCCTCGTCGAATCGGCGGCACGCGGGGTGCGCCTGGACTCGCTCGCGAGGCGCGCGATCGAGGCGTTGCGCGAGCCGATCGAGCTCGAGGGCTTCGGG
>DATJWI010000253.1:0-3565 GCA_035501375.1 Solirubrobacteraceae bacterium | reverse complement strand
CGGGCGCAGACGCAGAGACTCGGCGATGACCGCCCGCAGGTAGGTCTCCTCGGAGCCTGCGTCGAGCTCGGCCCGCAACAGGTGGAGCGTGGCCGGGCTGTGCAGCAACAGGTCGAACGTCCAGGCCAAAGCGGTCGCGGTCGTCTCGTGGCCGGCGAGCAGGAGGGTGATCAGCTGGTCGCGGACCTCGCGGTCGGACATCTCGGTTCCGTCCTCGAACCGGGCGTTGACCAAGACCGAGAGGATGTCCTGGCGCTGAGAGCTCCCCGGATCGCCACGACGCTCGGCGATCTCCGAGAGCAGGATCTCGTCGATCTCAGCGACCAGCTGGCCGAGCTCCTCGAGCGGTTCGCCGCGCCCGAAGCGGCGCGAAAGGAGCACGCGGAACTGCAGGGCGGGCGAGGCGGTGTCGCCCAGGAGCGAGCGCAAAAGCTCGCGCAGGCGCTCGCCGCGGAGAGGGTCGGCCACGCCGAAGACGGCCCTGAGGATGACCTCGAGCGTGACCGCCTGCATACGCGGATGCAACGCGAACGGCAGGCCCGCAGGCCAGGTGTCGATCTCGCGGTCGGCGACGTCGCGGACGGTCTCCTCGTACGCGCGCATGCGCTCGCCGTGGAACGGAGGCAGCATCAGCTTGCGCCGGGCGAGGTGCTCGCGGCCTTCGAGCAGGAGGATCGAGCCCGGGCCCATGATCGGCAGCAGCGCGATCGTGCGGCCCGGCGGCAGGGCCTGCTCGGGCGCGGTGTAGAGCGCGCGGATCGCTTCGGGGTCCGACAGCATGAACATCGGGCGCTCGAAGCCGAGGAAGCGCACGCCGAAAGCGGCGCCGTAACGGCGCCGGCAGGACTCCATGAAGGCGATCGGCCGCAGGAGCCAGCGGGCGGTCTGGACCGCGGGAGCTTCTGTGGCGACGGCCGGGAAAGCGTTCATGTCGCTACTACCTTACGCGACTTCGGGACCGGCGCCCGCACGCGCGGGGCACTCGCACGAGCCGGCGGGGTCTCGGCCGGTGACTGCCCGCGTCTTCGCGGTCGGCACGCCGCAATCGGTGCGGCCGACGGCGACTGCGGCCCGGCGACTCAGCCGAGGAGGCGCTGTATACGGTAGGCGCGCGGACCGCGCGGCGTGCGCACCTGGACCGACTGACCGACCTTGGCGCCAAGCAGGGACTGGCCGACCGGCGACTGCGCCGAGAGCTTGCCGCTGCCGACGTCGGCCTCGGTGGAGCCGAGGATCGTCCAGACATGGACCTTGCCCGTGGACTCGTCCAGCACCTCGGCGGTGGCGCCGAATCCGAAGACTCCGTCCGCCACGGCGGCGTCGGCCTCGACGATCGAGGCGTTGTCGCGGCGCGCGCGCAGGCGCTTGATCTTCGTCTCCAGGTGGGCCTGGTCCTCCTTGGCGATGTGGTACTCGGCGTTCTCGCTGAGATCGCCGAGCTCGCGCGCGGCCAGGATGCGCGCAGCCATCGCCCGCCGGCCCTCGGTTTCGAGCTCTGTCAGCTCGGTCTCGAGCGCCGTCATCCCCGCCGGGGTGATCGGCTCGCGGTCGGACTCTGTCGTCGTCAAAGACTCACCGCCGGGCATCGTCGCAGATAGTCGGTCCGGCCGACCCGGACCCCTCGGGCATGGCCGCGCGATGACCCAAGCTTCGGCGTCCCCATTGGCCGGGACGTTATGGCGTACGGCGACGTAGCGTGAGGGCGCCGAGCGCGAGCGCGGCGATCGTGAAGGCGATGACCGCGATCACGTCCCAGGTCATCGCGCTGCCGAGCGGTCCCGGCTCGGTGGCCTTGGCGAGCGCTTCGTATGCGTAGGTCAAGGGCATGGCCCAGGAGATCGCGTGCAGCCAGCCGGCCATCTCGTGGCGGTCGACGAACAGGCCGCAGAGCAGGAGCTGTGGAAGGACGAAGGCCGGCATGAACTGGACCGCCTGGAACTCGGTCTTGGCGAAGGCGCTCGCGAACAGGCCGAGGGCCATGCCGAGCAGCGCGTTGGCGATCGCCAGCAACGCGACCAGCCAGGCCCCGTGCGGGGCTTCGAGGCTCAGGGCCAGGAAGCCGACCGTGCACACGATCGCGGTCTGGAGAGCCGCCAGGAGCCCGAAGGCGAGGGCGTAGCCGAAGAGGACGTCGGCCTTGGCGATCGGCATCGTCATCAGCCGCTCGAGCGTCCCGCTGGTGCGCTCCCTGAGCATCGCGATCGACGTGACCAGGAACATGACGATGAACGGGAACAGGCCGCACAGCGGCGCGCCCAGCTGCTGGAAGGTCCGGGGCTGTCCTTCGAGGATGAAGTAGAGGAGGATCAGGAGGCCGGTCGGCACGGCGAGCAGCAGTCCTATGGTGCGCCGGTCGTGGCGGATCTGCCAGAGCACGCGCCGGCCGGTGGCGATGGTCGTCTTCAGATTCATCGGCCAGCCCCCGATCCTGGCGCATCCTTCGGCTCCACCTCGGGGACGGCCTCGGGATGGTTCCCAGGGTCGGCCTCGGCCTTTGCCCGGTGGCCGGTCTCGGCCTCGGCCCGCTCGATGACCGCTAGGAAGGCCCGGCTGAGGTCCTGCTCACCCGTCTGCCTGCGCAGCCCGTCCGGCGTTACCTGCTCGAGCAGCGCGCCGTCGCGCATCAACAGCAGCGAGTCGCATTCGCTGGCCTCGTCCATCACGTGGCTCGAGACGAGCAGCGTCGTCCCGAGACCGGCCAGCTCGTGGAAGGACGCCCACAGCTCGGCCCTCAGCACCGGGTCCAGCCCGACCGTCGGCTCGTCGAGCACCAGCAGCTCGGGCTCGCCGAGCAGCGCCGTCGCCAGGGAGACCCTCGAGCACTCGCCCCCGGAGAGCGAGCCCACGAGGCGATGCTCGTAGCCGTTCAGGCCGACGGTCTCGATCGTCTCGGCGACCCGCCCGCCACCGAGCCGCCTGCCGCCGACTTCGGCGATCGCCGCGAAGTAGCGCAGGTTCTCGAAGACCGTCAGGTCGGCATACACCGACGGCGCTTGCGTCACGTAGCCGACCCGGCGCCGCAGCTCGACCGCGCCGGCGGGCCGACCGAGCACCGTGACCGCGCCCCCGGCCACGATCTGCACGCCGACGATGGCCCTCATCAACGTCGTCTTGCCGCATCCGCTCGGGCCGAGCAGGCCGGTCACCGTGCCGGTCGCGACCGCGAGCGAGACTTCGTGCAGGATCTCGCGACCACCCCGGTCTACTCTTAGGGATTCGACCGTGATGGCGGCGTCTCGCTGCCGCGCACCGTCGGCCATGCCCGGAGCTTGCTGGACTACCTCTTCTTTCCCTTGCTCTTGCGCCCGGCGGCGAAGGTGATGTGAACCGTCCGTCTGCTCGTCGAGCTCACCCCCGGCACCAGCGTCCCCTCGACAATGGCCGTGCCGGACAGCTTCGCGAGCCCTTTCGCGTGCTCCCTGCGCAGCAGCCCGCGCACGCGCGGAGAGATCTTTAGACGCAGTGTCGCCTTGCTGCCCTGTGCGATCGTCGCGTAACCGCTGGCGATTACGATCAGCCGCGTTCGCTTGTACTTCTTCTTTGCCTTGGCCATCGTCGCACCGTG
>DATJWI010000252.1:0-3594 GCA_035501375.1 Solirubrobacteraceae bacterium | reverse complement strand
CGGAACTCGTAGTCCTTGCCGTAGCGCAGGGCGAGCGAGGGCGGGTCACCGACGACGGGCGCGTCCGCGGTGACGCCCTTGAGCTGGGCTGCGACCGGGTCAAGCCCCGCGAGCGAGGCGCCGTTCCACGTCGTGTAGTAGCTCGGGATCCAGTAGTTGACGCTCGCGTCGCCCATCAGCTTGTGGGGCGCGATCTCCGTCGCAAATTCACCCGACCACGCTCCAAGATCGACCGAGCCGATCTTGACCTTCGTCGTCCCGAGTTCGAGCGACGCCCACTTCGGGTCTCCGGGATGGCGTGCGTCTATGCGATAGCCGAGCACCCCGAGCGGCGCATCGAGCCCGCTCGTCGGGTCGATTTGCCGGTTGAGCCAGGTCGCGACCTGCTCGTCGTCCCAGCCGAGCTGAACGCCGTGCTCGTCGGCTGGTCGCGAGCCGTCGTCGGCTTCGTTGAGCGGATCGAGGCCGAACGGCTGGTTGGCGTACACCGTCTTGGCGAACCCGTCGTCGTAGTCGACCACCTCGCGGAACAGGTCGTCGTAGTCGCCGGGGGGCGGGACGGCCGCCAGCGGGAACAAGACGCTGGTGAACAGGCTGCGCGCCGCGCTCAGCGGGGGCACCCGCGCCAAATAGGATTTGAGCGCGTTCGGGATCGACAGGAGCGAGGCTCCGGGCGAGCCGGCGGCGAGCGTGACGTAGAGCCAACCGCCGTCAGCGAAGAAAGCCGGCGGCGGCGCGAGCGCGTAGGAGCGGACCAAGCCGACGCGCTCGGCGAGCAGCGGCTGGCGCAGGCAAGCCGCCAGCGTCTTGCCCCAGGACAGTTTCGGCGGATCGGAGGTCAGGACCGTGCCGACCGGCGCCGGGGCCTTGAGCGCGCAGCGATAGGCTTCGGTCGTCGTCACGAACGGATTGCTGCCTTCCGCATAGCCGGAGGCGGCGCGGTACGGCGGCGGGGCGTATTTCATGAAACGGGCCGAAGCCGTGCGCGGGTCGATCGGCGTGATGGTCGGGTCGATCGGCAGGTTCGCCTGCAAGGCCTGGCAGATCGCCCTCGCCTGCGGCGGATGCGTCCCGTTCTCGACGATCGCGGTGAACGCGGTCGCGGTGGTCGGGATCGCGCCGAGGCCCGCCACCAGGCGCAACTCGAACTTGAAGTCGGCGTCGACGAAGGCCGGCTCCCCGGCCGCCAGCGGATCGAGCGGGTTGAATTGCGGAGCGGCGAGCAGGCGCAGCGCGAGGTTCGTCCCGTCCCAGGCTTGCAGGTACGGAAGCAGCATGAGTTGCGTAGCCATGGCGGCCTCTCGACTTAGGTCGCGGACGGCAGGACGTCGGGCAGCGGACAGGCCGCGCCGTCAGGGCCGGTGATGACTCTTGAAGCGGTCGTCTCGACCTCGAAGCTGATGCTGAACACCAGACAGACGCTGATTTCGACGCCGAACGTCAGTTTGGCCGCGCCGTAGGTCGTGTCGTTGCCGGTGCCGCGGCAGGCCGCGACGACCGCGAGCTGACCCTCGAGGTAGACTTCGACGCTGAAGAGCGGCTCGATCGCGACGCCGAGCTTTGCGACGAAGCCGATGCCGAAGCCGAGCGTCGTGTCGCCGATGAAGCCGAAGAACGTCACCGCGAACAAGCCCTTGAGCTTGAGCACCTTGGTGAGGTCGATCTCGAAGGCGAAGCCGTAGCCGATCAAGAGGCCGTAGGTTGTGCCGTCCTCGGTCGAGATCTGGATCGAGAACTTGATCAGTCCGACGGCATAGGCGCCCGGCAGCTCCTGGAGCGCGAACATCGGCTGGCCGACCAGCGCGAATTGCGCCTTGTCCATATTCGGCTCGGTCGTGAGCTCGACCTCCACACCGCTGTCGTCGAACTTCACCTGCGGGTTCGGCACGAGCGGCGGGATCTGCAACGCCTCGCCCGTCGCGTCGACGAAGGGAACGGTCAACTTGACCTTCAGCGACCAGTCGTTGGTCATCTGCGCCGACATCACGCCCTGGATGCCGAGGTCGGCGAGGATGGTCAGCATGTCCTGTACGATCGTCAGCGCGCCGCCGAGCTTGAGGTTCGGATGCTGGAATTCGGCCCCGGGCTTGTCCGCGGCGGCGCGGATGTCGGTCTTCAGCGCGATGATGTCGCCAAGAGCCGTGGTGTTCATGATCTTGACCGCGCCATCCAGGGCAAAGCTCCAGGGCTTGGCCTGCGCCGTGTCGACGACATAGGTGACGGCGGCGCCGGTGTAGTCGACGTCGCCTTTGACGCTGCCGGCCTGCTTCAGCGTGCGGCGCCCGACATAGCCGATTGCAAACGGGTTGGCGGGCAGTTCGAGCTTGTAGTCGCCGGCCGGGTCGACGGCGAAGGCCCAGCTGTTGTTGGGGAACGGCAGCGCGGCGGCGAGCGCCGGGAACGGCCCGTCCGCCGTGCCAAGCACGTAGGGATCGGCGAGCCTCGGGATCTCGGTGCTGACGATGCGATGCGTATCTGTCGCCTCGATCCGGGGCCGCGGGAAGATGACGCGCTGCGTGCCGGTGGCGTGGACGAGACCGTAGTCGTGAGCCGGGTTGCTGGGACTCCCCAGATCCTGCGGGTCGGCGAAGCGGTAGGGCGAGTTCGGCGGCGGGCCGCCGGCTGCGCCCGCGCGGATCAGCGGCACGCCCTGAGCCGGCGGGACCGGCTGCGGCGCGGCCGTCGGGCCGTCGACTCGCAGGAACAACCACTCGCCGCCTTCCGGGAAGATCGGGCCGGTCCAGGCCGCCACCGCAAACTCGGGTCCGGCCGCGCCCGATGTCGCCGCCACGTCCACGCGATGGACGCGTGCGGCGATCGGTCCCGATCCGACTCGCAGCGTCGTGTCGACGGTCCCGCCGAGGGGGCCGAGCGCCGCCAGCGCATCGGCATAGGCCGTCGGCGGCAGATAGGCGCCGGCGGTGACCTGGATGAAGCCGAGCTGATCCTTGGCGGGGACGAGACCCACGACGCCGTCGATCTCGAGGTCGCCGTCGAAATAGACCGTCGCGAGTTCGTAGCCGTCGACGGTCACGACCTGGCCGGTTTCGCGCACGTTGGCGACGTTTGTGATCCGGCGGATCACTCCGGGATGGGTCACGATCGCGCTGCCGGAGAAGGTGAACGCGCCGTCGCCTACGGCCTTCCAGCCACTGTCGCGGCGGATCACGACGCCGGTGTTCTTGCGCTCCATGGTCAGGGTGCGCACGAGGTCAACGCCGTAGAAGAAGAGCTTTGTGCGAACTTGCACGACTTCGTGGCTGGTGCGCCCGATCAGCACGTCGAAGCGCGCCTGCGAGACGGCGACGGCGTCGAGGTAAGGGTTGCGCCAGTCGCTGAACAGACTCTCGCCGTAGCCGGAGAGATCGAGTCGCGTCACCGGCACCAAAGGCCGAGCGCCGCCGGGACCGAGATAGGTGTTGAAGATATCGGTCGGCGTCACGCCGAGGACGCTCAGCGACCCGGGCTGGCCGTTGGCGAACTGCAGGGTGAAGCCCGGCAGGCTCGGCGACTCGTCGGGGGCGAGCGCCGGATCGAGGGCGTCGATGCGAAGCTGGTAGCCGCCGGTCAGCGCGCCGCCGGTCGGCCGGTTCA
>DATJWI010000251.1:0-2910 GCA_035501375.1 Solirubrobacteraceae bacterium | reverse complement strand
CAGGCGCGTGCGAACAGGGCCTGGTAGGGCTCAAGCTGGTTGAAAGCGAGCTGAAGGCGCGCCTGGTCGCGCAACTGGGCGCAGAAGGCGGCGCCCGAGAGGGCCGCGGGGGTGCCGCCGACTTGCAGCGGAGCGATGCGCAGGCCACCGCCGGGGGTGCCGGCGGCGTCATCGGGCGTGGGAATGCCGGTGAGGCGAAGGGCCATACGAGGGAACCACCTTCCGAGGGAGAGGGCTCCCTCGATCATCGGCAGGATGCTCGCGGGCTTTAGGGGTGCGAGCGCGCCGCCTTTTTGGAGGTGCGCCCGTGCGGGGCTTTAGGGGTGCGACCGCGCTGACTGGGCGTCGAGGCGGTAGGCCCAGGCCAGCGTTTCCGCCACCGCCGTCCACATCGCCTCGGGCACCTCGGCGCCGAGCTCGAGCGCGGCCAGCGCCTCGGTCAGGGCGGGATCGTGGCGCACCGGGATGCCCGCCTCGCGCGCGGCCGCGAGGATGCGGTCGGCGACCAGCCCGGCGCCGGTGGCCACGACCTCGGGCGCGCGCCGGCCCTGCTCGTAGCGCAGCGCGGTGGCGCGCCGGCGCGGTTGTTCTTTGTCGGAGTCAGGCATATACGTCCAGCGGCTCGCGCCGGGCGGTGATGTCGACCTTGACCGGCCGGCCGAGCGCCTCCGACAGCGCGTGCGTGAGCTCGGTGGCGTGGGCCCGTGCCTGCTCGGCGGGCTCGCCCGCGGCGAGGACGGCGGTCACGCGCAACGAGGTCGGGTCGAGGTCGAAGCGCAGGTCGACGGGGCCGAGCGCCGGGGCGTTGTAGACGAGCGCGAGCGAGTGGCGATCGGCGCTGCCTTTGCCGGCGGCGTGATTGCCGGCGGCGTGGTTGCCGGCGTCCCGCTCGGTCACCTGCACGGTCCCGCCGCCGGGGAGTTGCGCGGCCGGTGGGGCGGCAGGCGGGGGCTGGTTCTGGTCCGAGAGACCGAGCACGACCTGCTCCGGGCTGACGTGGCGAACGGTCAGGCGCAGCTCATCGCCGGCCTGCACGCCCAGCGGGAGCTTGGCGTCGATCAGGGCGCCGGCGATGCTGAGCGACCCCCGCCCGGCGGGGTTCAGGTTGACCACGCGAGCCATCAGCGCACGCCCCGGCGCGATCCGCAGCTCCGCGCCGAGCACGGCGCGGATCAAACGAATGTCCACGTTGATCGGGTCCACGCCTCAAGGATGATGAAGGACGGGCGACTACCCGGGTCGATGGACACCGGTCTCTACATCGCAGCGTCCGGGATGATGGCCCAGCAGGTCCGCCAGGATCAGCTCGCCAACGACCTGTCGAACGCCTCCACGCCGGGCTACAAGACCGACGCGTCCGTGCAGTCTGACTTCGGCGCGATGCTCCTGGCCAACACCGCCACGGGCCAGACAATCGGCCCGATCAACACCGGCGTGCAGCTTGGCGCCCCTGTGACTGACCTGACGCCGGCCTCGCTGCACTCGACCGGTCAGCCGCTCGACTTCGGGATCGCCGGCCAGGGCTTCTTCGCGGTGCGCACCCCGCAGGGCATCCGCTACACCCGCGACGGCCAGTTCCAGGCTGCGGCCAACGGCCAGCTCGTCGACGGCCAGGGCAACGCGGTGCTGTCCCAGAATGGCGCGCCGATCGCGGTGAGCGCCCAGGGCACGGTGCCGGCGGCCTCGCTCGGGGTGTTCAACGTGACGAACGTGGCCAAGCAGGGCGAGGACTACTTCACCGGCACAGCCGGCGGCCGCGCCAGCGGGACGGTCCGCCAGGGCGAGCTCGAGGAATCCGCCGTCGACCCGGTCAACACCATGGTCCACATGATGACCGCGATGCAGACCTACCAGTCGGGCGAGAACGCGATCCAGACCATCAGCTCGACGATGCACGAGAGCGCGACCTCGGTCGGGTCGCTGGGAGGCTAGCCATGCTCGAGGGTCTCTACTCAGCCGCCTCCGGAATGGAGGCCCAGCAGCAACAGTTCGACGCCATCTCGGGCGACATGGCGAACCTTGACACGCCCGGCTACCAGTCGACGATCGTCGGTTTCCACGATCTCCTCTACTCCAACGGCGCCTACGGCTCGACCGTCGCGACCGGCGCCGGTACCGCGGCCGCGGTCGTGGGTCGCGACCGGACCCAGGGCGCGATCAACCAGACCGGCCAGCCGCTCGACGTCGCGGTGCAGGGCGATGGCTTCATCGAGGTGCGCCGGTTCGACGGATCGATCGGCCTGACCCGCAACGGCAATCTCGGGCTGAACGCCAAGCGCCAGCTGACCACCCAGGCGGGGATGCTGGTCCAGCCGCCGATCACGATCCCCGCCGGCGTGCCCACCGACCAGGTCACGATCGCCGCCGACGGAACGGTGTCGACGGCGGGCAAGAAGCTCGGCAAGATCTCACTCGCGGACGTTCCCGCCCCCAACGGCCTGGTGGCCGACGGCGACGACGTGTTCAGCGCCACCGCAGCGAGCGGCGCGATCCGCACGGCCAAGAACACCACGCTCCAGCAGGGGGCGCTCGAGGGATCGAACGTCAACCTTGGCGACGAGATGGCCAAGATGGCGACCGCCCAGCAGGAGTACGCGTTGGGCAGCCAGGCGATTCAGTATCAGAACCAGATGATGTCGATCGCGAACCAGATCAAGCCATGAGCTCGCTCCCCGGAACCAGCCTGCCGCCGATCGATCAGTCGCTTCTGCCGGCCGACATCCGCAACGGCGACGCGAAGGCCAAGCAGGCCTACCAGCAGGCGCTCGGGTTCGAGGACATCCTCGTCAACCAGCTCACGCAACAGCTCGCGCAGACCGTGGTGAGCCCGAGCGACGACTCGAGCGACGACGGGTCGGGCGACTCGAGCGGCAGCTCGGGCGGGATCCTCGGCTCGGATCCCAGCACCAG
>DATJWI010000250.1:0-2919 GCA_035501375.1 Solirubrobacteraceae bacterium | reverse complement strand
CCCGGCGTTCCCGGGATCGGCGACAAGACCGCCTCCGATTTGCTTCGAGCCCACGGCTCTCTGGAGGGGGTGCTCGGACACATCGAGGAGATCGGCGGAGCAAAGCGCAAACAGAACCTGATCGAGCACGCCGAAGATGCGCGCACCTCGAAGCTGCTGGCGACCGTCAAGCGCGATCTCGATGTCGATGTCGACCTGGATGCGGTGCTCGCGGAGCCTGTAGACCGCTCGCGTCTGCGCGAGTTCTTCAGGCTGTACGAGCTGCGCGACCCGCTGCGCCGTCTGGAGGAGGCGCTCGGCGAGCAGGAGCTGGCAGCGGACTCCGTTGGCGAGCACGACGAATCCACGGGCGAGCTGAGGCTGCGCGCGCGCGTGCGTTCGGGCGCGGTCTCCGACATCGCGCGATTCGGCGAGGGCGAGGCCCTGAGCCTGGTCGTACGCAAGGTCGAGCCGCCCGAGGGAGCCCTGTTCGTGGAGGGAGCGCCGTGGCGCTTCGCGCTCGCGCCCGCCTCGCCGGAGCCCGGCGAGTCCGGCCAGTCAGGTCAGGCCGGCCAGGCCGTCGAGGCGCTGGCCGGCGACTGCGACGGTCCCGAGGAGGTCGTACGCGCCTGCCAAGGCCGGCCCGTGGTCGTGCACGACGCGAAAGCGCTGGGGCTCGTGCCCGACAAGCTCGCGCACGACACGTTGCTGGGCGCCTACCTGTTGGAGCCGGCGCGGCGCGGCTACCCGTTCGCGGAGCTCTGCGAAGAGCGCGGCTTCAGCTGCGAGGCCGGCGACGACCGCCTTGCCGGCGAGGCGGTCATGCTGGGCGCCTTGGCGACCTGGCAGCGCGAACAGATCGCGGAGCGCGGACTCGGCAAGATCATGGCCGACATAGAGCTGCCGCTCGTGCCGGTCCTGCGCGCGATGGAGCTGGCCGGCGTACGCCTGAACGTCGAGCGCCTGGCCGAGATCACCGGGCGGGTACGTGAGGAGATCGAGGAGCTCGAAGGAGAAATCTTTGCCCTGGCCGGCGCCGAGTTCCTGATCGCTTCGCCGCAGCAGCTCGGCGAGATCCTGTTCGAGAAGCTCGGCCTCTCGCGCAAGCGCCGCGGCAAGACCGGCTATTCGACCGACGCGCGCGTTCTGCAAGCGATCCGCTCCGAGCATCCGATCGTGGGTCGGATCGAGCGCTGGCGCGAGCTTTCGACCCTGATCAAGACATACCTGGACGTGCTGCCCGAGCAGACCGACCATCAGTCGCGCATCCACACCACGTTCCTGCAGGCCGTCGCCCAGACGGGCCGCCTGTCGAGCACGAACCCGAACATGCAGAACGTGCCCGTCAGGACCGAGCTGGGGCGCGAGATCAGAGGCTGCTTCGAGGCAGCGCCTCCCAACATCCTGATCTCGGCCGACTACTCCCAGATCGAGCTGCGCGTGCTCGCCCACGCCGCTGGCGACGAAGCGCTGAAGAAGATCTTCGAGCGCGGCGAAGACGTCCACACTGCGACCGCCTCCCAGGTCTTCGGCGTCGCGCCCGAGAAAATCGACCCGGGGATGAGGTCGAAGTCGAAGATGATCAACTACGGGATCGTCTACGGCCTCTCTGACTTCGGGCTCGCCGACAGGCTGAACATACCCAGGGAGGAGGCCAAGGAGTTCATCGACGCCTACCTGGAGCGCTTCCCTCAGGTCGCCCAGTTCATTACCGACACGATCGAGCGAGCCAAGGAGGCTGGCCACGTCACGACCTTGTGGGGCCGGCGCCGTCAGATCCCAGAGCTGAAGGCCCGCAACTACCAGGTCCGCACGCTCGGCGAGCGCCTGGCCGTCAATACGGTCATCCAGGGGACCGCCGCCGACATCATCAAGCTGGCGATGGTCCGCTGCCACGCCGCTCTCGTCGCCGAGCGCCTGGATACGCGCCTGATCCTGACGATCCACGACGAGCTCCTGTTCGAGGGCCCGCCCGCCGAGGTCGACGCCGCCAAGGCGCTGGTCGAGCGCGAGATGTGCGGTGTCTGGCAGCACGAGCCGGCGATGGCGGTCGACATCGGCGTCGGCGCGAACTGGCTTGCGGCCAAGTAAGACCGCTCAGCGCGCAGCGCAAACCTCCGCGTACGCGTCGCCCAACAGCTTCACGCCCTGCTCGATCGCAGGCTCTGACAGGTTGCCGTAGCCGAGCAGAATGCCCGCCGGGCCGCCCGGCAGGAAGCGGTGCAGCGCCAAGCCCTCGACGCCGACGCCGCGCGCGGCGGCCGCTCGCACGAGCGCGTACTCGTCGGTGCCGTCCGGAAGCATCGCCAGCTCGAACAGCCCCGCCGCGCCGCCCGTCTCGCTGGGGCTTGCGTCCGGCAGCCAGCGCGCCAGCGCCGTCAAGAGCACGGTCCGGCGGTGGGCGTAGCCCAAGCGCATGCGCCGCACGTGGCGATCCAACTCGCCCCTCACGATGAAATCGCCGAACGCGAGCTGTCCGATCGTCTCCGAGCCGGCGTCCTCGATCGCCTTGGCGCTCGTCAGCTCCCACGTCAGCCACGAGGGCATCAGGACCCAGCCGAGGCGCATTCCCGGGGCCATGCGCTTGGAGGCCGAGCCGATATAGGCGACCTGCTCTGAAGCCAGACCCTGCAGCGCGCCCACCGCGCCCCGGTCGTAGCGGTACTCGGCGTCGTAATCGTCCTCGACGATCAGTCGCTCGTCCTCGGCCCACTCGATCAGGGCCGCGCGCCTGGCCGGGCTGAGCACCGCCCCCGTCGGGAACTGGTGTGCCGAGGTGACGAGAATCGCGGCGGCGTCGCTTTCGATCAGCTCCCGCACCTGCAGGCCCTGCTCGTCGACGGGTACCGGCACGACCTCCATCCCAGCCGCTTCGACGATCAGGCGGTGCACGTGCCAGCCCGGGTCCTCGAGGGCGATGCGCTCGACGCCGCGCGCTCT
>DATJWI010000249.1:0-13540 GCA_035501375.1 Solirubrobacteraceae bacterium | reverse complement strand
GCGGCGGCGCGAGCGTCGCCACGCTCCAGGCCCACCGAGGCGGGCTCGGTCATGGTGGCCCTGGTGGCGGCAAGCGTGCTGAAGGGCAGGGCGAGCACCGTGAGGGCGCCGAGGCCGAGCACGGCCACCCCGACCCACAGGGCCGGGATCAGACCGGCCACGAACTGGGCGGGATCGGCGTAGGAGCCGGCGCCGGTGAAGACGGAGGCGAGCACGGCCACGCCGAGCACGCCTCCGAGCTCGCGGATCGCGTTGTTGGCGCCCGATGCCTGGCCGGCCTGATCGGTGCGGACCGAGGCGAGCACTGCGTTGGCGGACGGCGCGAACACGAGCGCCATGCCGGAGCCGGCCATGATGAAGGGGACCAGCATCCTCGAGTAGGCCAGGTCTGTCGAGGCCATCGTCGCGAACCAAGCCAGGGCGCCGGCCTGCAAGGAGAGGCCGGCGAACATGAAGGGCCGGCTGCCCAAGCGCTCCGAGAAGACGCCCGCCAGGGGCGCGACGACCATCGAGGCGCCGGTCCAGACGAGCAGCTTCAGACCAGCCTGCAAAGGAGTGTTGCCGAGCACGTACTGCATGTACTGGGACAAGAAGAAGATCGACCCGAACATGCCGAAGAACATGCTCAAGGAAGCGACGTTGGTGACCGCAAACGAACGTTTTGAAAAGAACGACATCGGCAGCATCGGCTCGGCGGTCGAGCGCTCGCGCAGGACGAAGCCGCCAAGCAGCAGGGCTCCGCCGATCAGGGAGGCCAGAACGGTAAGGCTGGACCAGCCGAGCGACTGGGCGCGCACGAGGCCGAAGACGATCCCGAAGGCGCCGGTCGAGGCCAGGACCAGGCCGGGCAGGTCGAGCGTGTCGTAGGGACCTTTGGACTCGCGCAGCACGCGGGCGGCCAGGGGCACGACGACACAGCCGATCGGGACGTTCAGCCAGAAGATCCAGTGCCAGGAGATGCCCTGCACGACGGCGCCGCCGACGAGCGGGCCGATCGCGACGGCGATGCCGCTGACGCCCGACCAGACCCCGATCGCGATGCCGCGGCGATCGGCCGGGAAGGCCTCGGCAAGGAGCGTCAGGGTCAGCGGTGTGACGGCCGCGGCGCCGGCGCCCTGGACGGCGCGCGCGGCCACGAGCAGGCCGGTCGTGGGGGCAAGAGCGGCGCCGGCCGAGGCTACGGTGAAAAGCGACAGGCCGGCGATGAACATGCGTCGACGCCCGAAGCGGTCGCCGAGCGCGGCGCCCGTCAGCAGGAGCACCGCGTAGGCGAGGACGTAGGCGTTGACGGTCCACTCCAAAGACTGGATCGAGGCGTGCAGATCGCGGTGGATCGTCGGCAGGGCGACCGAGACGACCAGATTGTCGAGCACGACCATGAACAGGGCGACCGACACGATCCCCAAGGTCCAACCGTTGCGCCTGGTCACCGACTCGCTCCCGACTCTGAACGGTTTGCGAAAACAGGGCGAGGCGGCAACGACGAGGCTTGGACGAAGCTCATATAAGATAACTTAGCAGTGACTAATAAGTTTGTCAAGGGGCGGGCCCGTCAAGGGCGCGGCTCGGCGAGCGGTCGGCGAGGTGCAGCTTGGAGCCGCCAGCGCCAATACCATCGTGGCGATGCCAAAACCCACACGAGCGAGCACAACCCTGGCCTTGGCCCAGGCCCTGGCGGCCGTCACGATCACGATCCTGGCCGGCTGCGGCGGGGGCACCCAGACGGTGTCGGCGAGCAGCGAACCACAAGCCGCGGCCGAAACAAATGGAACGACCGGCGGCACCGGCACGAAGCCGAGCACAGCGACCGCCAAGACGCCGGCCACCGTGCCGAGCGCCGGAGCCTCGACGCCCGCGACGACCAGGACCGCCCCCGAGCCGGCGTTCGCCGAAGCGGGCAAAGGCTCAGGTGGCAATGGCGGCACCAGCAGCGCCGGTGGCGAAGGGCTGGCCGCGGCCGAAGCGACGGTGCGAGGCCAGGGCTATACGGTCGATGACCCGAGCGACTACAAGCCGAACCAGACTCTGAAGGTCTTGATCGGCACGGGCGCACACTCGAACGACGGCTACGACAAGCGAGCCTTCTTCTTCCTGGACAACAAGTACATCGGCACCGACGCGAGCGCGCCCAGCGCCCAGGTGAGCGTGGCCGCACAGAACGACACCGAAGTCGTGTTGGCCTATGCCCTGTACAAGCCCGGTAACCCTCTGTGCTGCCCGGCCGGCGGCCAGGCGAAGGTGCGGTTCCAGCTGAACAACGGCCAGCTGACCCCGCTGGACCCGATCCCGCCGGTCAGCTCTACGACCGGACCGAGCAGGCAGTAGGAGCCGGGCCTAGCGGCGCGCGATACTCGCGGAGGACCGGCCCGCGCGCGCCTGGCACCGCCAGGTGGAGTACTCACGAGCCGCCGGAAGGACTCCGGCGGGCGCGCGCGAACACCGTCTGCGATGAGCGTCTCCACGGAGGTGCGCCGCACCCTCGTCAAGTCACCGCCAGAGCTGTGGTCGGAGCTCAGCGACCCTTTGAGCCTCGCCAAGCACCTCGGCGAGCTGGGCGAGATCAGGATCGTCAGGACCGATCCCGAGAAGGTCGTCGACTGGGAGGCGACGACCGTCGACGGGGCCGTAGCGACCGGCACGGTCCAGATCGAGCCCTCCGGTTGGGGCACCAAGGTGACGTTGTCGGTAACCCGCACCACGCCGGCCTCCGCCGATCCGGAGCCGGGACCGGAGATGGCGGTCGAGCCCGAACCCGAGCCGATCACCGAACCCGAGCCCGAGCCCGAACCGGTCGCCGAGCCCGAACCCGAGCCGATCACCGAACCCGAGCCCGAGCCCGAGCCCGAACCGATCGCCGAGGCCGTGGCGACCGTTGAGGTCGCGGCGACCACCGAGGCCGTTCCGAACTCCGATCCGGAGCTGACGGCAGAGCCCAGGCTGGAACCGATCGTCGAACCTGGGCCCGAACCAGCCCTAGAGCCCGAGCCCGAACCTCGACCTGGATTCTTTGCCCGCCTTTTCAGCCGCCGCAAGCGACGGACGCCCATCGAACCAGAGCCGGTAGCTGAGCCCGAGCCACCAAAGTCGATCGAGGAGTTGGCGCCAGAAGATGCGGCACCGGAGGAGCCAAGCGCCGAGCAGCCAACCCCAGAGGAGCCAAGCGCCGAGGCCTCGGCACCAGAGAAGCCAGGCGCCGAGCAGCCGGACCCAGACGAGCCCGCCGCCGAGCCCGACATCGCCGGCGAACTGGCCGCGCTCGAAGAGCAGACCACGGCCGTGCTGACGGGCGTCCTGGACCGCTTGGGCGCGGCCCATCACCGGCCGTTCTCGCGGGCCTGAGCAAGCCTTGGGGCCAGGCCCCGGCTAACATCACGCGCCCGATGGCAACAAGCTCTCACGACCGCCAGACCGACGCCGCGCTGCTGGCCGCTTCGAGGTCGGGCCACCGCAAGCCGCCGCGCCAGAAGGCGCCGGAGACCTACGAAGAGAAGCTGGCCCAGCTGCAGGAGCTGCGCGAGGCCGCGATCCACTCCTCGCCGGAGGCCGAGGAGAAGCAGCACGCACGCGGCAAGTACACCGCCAGGGAGCGCGTCGAAAAGCTCTTGGACCCCGGCTCATTCCAGGAGCTGGACACGTTCGTGAGGCACAGGACCCACGACTTCGACATGCAGAAGAACCGGCCCTGGGGCGACGCCGTCGTTACCGGCCACGGCACGATCGACGGGCGCACCGTGTGCGTGTTCAGCCAGGACTTCACGGTGTTCGGAGGCTCTCTGGGCGAGGTCATGGGCGAGAAGATGTGCAAGGTCATGGACCTGGCCGCCAAGATCGGTTGCCCGGTGATCGGCATCAACGACTCCGGCGGCGCCCGCATCCAGGAGGGCGTCGTCTCGCTGGGCGCTTACGGCGACGTCTTTTTTCGCAACGTACGCTGCTCGGGCGTCATCCCCCAGATCAGCCTGATCATGGGCCCGTGCGCCGGCGGCGCCGTCTACTCGCCGGCGATCACCGACTTCATATTCATGGTCCGAGAGACCTCCCACATGTTCATTACCGGCCCCGACGTCATCAAGACCGTCACCGGCGAGGAGGTCGGCTTCGAGGAGCTCGGCGGAGCGATGTCCCACAACACGAAGTCCGGCGTCGCCCAGTTCGCCTCAGACGACGAGGACGCCTGCCTCGAAGACTGCCGCTATCTGCTCTCGTTTTTGCCCTCCAACAACCTGCAGACGACCCCGCGAGTGACGCCCGGTGACGATCCGGCACGCATGGACGAGGCTCTGGATCGGGTCGTCCCAGACAACCCGAACAAGCCCTATGACATGCGCGACGTCATCAGGCTGATCGTCGACGACGAAGAGTTCTTCGAGGTCCACGAGCACCATGCCATGAACATCGTCTGCGGCTTCGCGCGCCTCGACGGCCACGCGGTCGGTGTTGTCGGCAACCAGCCGAACCAGCTGGCCGGGGTCCTCAACATCGACGCCTCCGCCAAGGCCGCCCGTTTCGTGAGGACCTGCGACGCGTTCAACATCCCGTTGATCACCTTCTGCGACGTGCCCGGCTTCCTGCCCGGGACCGCCCAGGAGTGGGGCGGCATCATCAGGCATGGAGCCAAGCTCCTGTATGCCTTCGCCGAGGCGACCGTCCCCAAGATCACGGTCATCACCAGGAAGGCCTACGGGGGCGCCTACGACGTCATGTCCTCGAAGCACCTCGGGGCCGACTTCAACTTCGCCTGGCCGACCGCCGAGGTCGCCGTGATGGGGCCCGAGGGCGCCGTCAACATCATCTACCGGCGCGACCTGGCCAGCAGCCCCACGCCCGAGGAGCGCCGCCAGAAGCTGATGCAGGACTACAAGGCCAGGTTCGCCAACCCCTATACCGCCGCCGAGCGCGGCTACATCGACGACGTGATCGTTCCCCACGAGACCCGGCCACGCCTGATCGCCGCCCTGCACACCCTTCATTCCAAGCGCGAGCCCGGCCCGCAACGCAAGCACGGCAACATCCCGCTGTGAGCCCGTCCGCCGCAGCCGATCCAGAAGCCGCCGGCCAGCCCCTCGAACACCACACGCCGGCCCCCTCGGCTGTGACCCCGACGCCGGCTTCGCCCGCCGCCGATCCAGAGGAGGCAGCCGCGATCGCGGCTGCGATCGAGCGCTTCCTGGCGGACACCGCCCCCCCGCCGACCCCTTCGGCCGTCGGCCAAGACGGCTGGCTGACCGCGGCTATGCTCGAAGGCGTCTCGCGTGGAGACTTCGCCGATCGCGCTGGGCCGGGCGCCGACTCCGCCCACCGCTGGATAAACACCTGAAACCCGCTAGGCTTTAGCCTCAATCGCTTTCCGAGCCACCACCCGACAGTGAGCCGGCCGTGAAGAGGCCGGGCCAGGAGGTCCCGTGATGGAGCAGGCAACCGTTACCGCAGAGCCGCGTGGCACGCTCGAGGATCCCGAGATCCTGCAGAACGTGCCCGGCCACGTGATCCCGATTCTGAAACAAGAGTTCGAGGACTTCAAGACCGAGGCCGGCAAGTTCTTGGCGGGCGAGACCAAAGAAGACGACTTCATCAAGTTCAGGCTCAGGCAGGGCGTCTACGGGCAGCGCCAGCCCGACGTCCAGATGATCCGGGTCAAGCTCCCGTTCGGCGGGATCACGCCGGAGCAGATGGACAAGTTCGCGGATGTCGTCGAACGGTACGCGCCGCTCGGCAAGGGCCACGTCACGACCAGGCAGAACGTCCAGATGCACCACATTCCGCTGCCCGAGATCGACCAGGCGATCAGCGAGCTCGGCGAAGCGGGCCTGTCCAGCAGAGAGGGCTGCGGCAACACGGTCAGAAACGTGACCGGAGATCCCTGGGCCGGCGTGGCGGCCGACGAGCTGTTCGATCTGACCCCTTACGCGGGCGCCTATGCCAGGTACTTCGTCAGGCACCCGACCACCCAGGGGATGCCCCGCAAGATCAAGACCGCCTTCGACGGCTCGGCCCAGGGCCGGGCGATCGCCGAGATCCACGACATCGCTTACAGGGCCAAGGTCCAGGAGGTCGAGGGCCGCGGCGAGGTCCGCGGAGTGCAGATGCTGGTCGGCGGCGGCACGTCGATCATGCCGAGGGTCGCGCCCGTGCTGTACGAGTTCGTGGAGCTCGACAACGGCGACTACCTGAAGATCGCCGAGGCCGTCTTCCGGATCTTCGACCGCCAAGAGTGGCTGCGCGTGAACAGGGCTCGGGCCCGGATCAAGGTGTTCGTCGACAAGTACGGCATCGAGGAGCTGCGCAAGCAGGTCGAGGAGGAGCTGAAGGGCGACTGGGTCTCCGAACGCGACTTCTCGATCGAGGATCGCCTGTTCGTAGACGACGAGCGCGAGTCGGCGCCGGCGCCGCCCGAGGTCTTTGGGACCCCGAACGGGGACCTCTCCGAGTTCGAGCGCTTCCAGACCGCCAACGTGGCCCCCCAGAAGCAGGCCGGCTACGTGACCGTCGAGGTCAAGATCGTCAGGGGCGACCTCACCCCCGAGCAGTTCCGGGGCCTCGGCCAGATCATGCGCGAGCACGCCGGCGGCTACGCCAGGACGACCGTCCAGCAGAACCTCGTCCTGAGGTGGGTACGCCAGGAGAGCGTCTACGACGTCTGGCGGGCCCTGTCCGAGCTCGGCCTCGGCGACGCCGGCGCCCGAGAGGTCAACGACGTCGTGTCCTGCCCGGGCACCGACTCCTGCAAGCTCGGGATAACCAGCTCGATGGGCCTCAACCAGGCCGTCCAGGAGCGGATCGAGGCGATGGATATCGAGGACCCGCTGACCAGGGACATCCACATCAAGATGTCGGGCTGCCCCAACGGCTGCTCCCAGCACCACGTCGCCGACATCGGCTTCTACGGCGCTTCGATCAAAGCCGGCGACCACACGATCCCCGCTTACATCCCTCATGTCGGCGGCGTCTACGAAGGCGCCGGCGTCCAGTTCGGTCAGCGCCTGAAGCTACGACTGCCCGCCAAGCGGGTACCCGATGCGATCGAGCGCTGGCTGCGCCATTACGAGGCGACGCGGTCGAATGAGACCGAGACCTGGGGCGCCTTCTGCGAGCGCGTCGGCACCGCCGAGCTGGAGAGCTTGGTCAAGGATCTGTCGATGCCCGTCGAGTTCGGCCTGGATACGATGAATCAGTTCATCGACTGGAACAGGAACGTTCCCTTCGAAGTCATCCGTGGCGAGGGCGAGTGCGCGGTATAGATATCTAGGCGATCGATGCACCCTCTCCAGGACGACATAGCCACCGACCCCGGCATCGCCGCACAGGCCGATCCGGCCGGCAGCCCAAGACCGGGCGCCACCGCCCGGATCGTCCCGGCCGCGGACGCGCCCGCGCGCGCCAGCTTCGACCCGGCCACGGGACCGTCCGAGGAACTGACCGCGACGCTGCGCGAGGCGATCGCCAAGCATGGCGAGAAGGCGGTGCTGCTGTGCTCCTTCCAGAAGGAGGAGTCGGTCCTGATCGACGAACTGCTGCGCCTCCAGGACGGCAACGCCGCCGCGGGCGTGCGGATCGTGACGATCGACACCGGGGTCCTGTTCGAGGAGACGATGCAGACCTGGCGCGAGTTCGAGCGGCGCTTCGGGGTCACCATCGAGGTTCAGGACGCCTCCAACAGGGCGGGTGGGTCCGATACTCCGTGGAGCGGACCCGAGCACTGCTGCTCGGCCGCGAAGGTCGCCGCGCTCGACCGAAGCCTGAAGGGCGCCGAGGGCTGGATCACCGGCATCAGACGCGAGCAGGGGCCCACCAGGGCAGGGGCCGAGCTGATCGAACACGACTCGGCCAGGGACCTCTTCAAGTACAACCCTTTGGCCCGCTGGACCGACCGCGACATCTGGCGAAGGATCAACGAGCGCGACCTGCCCTACAACCCGTTGCACGACCAGGGCTACGAGTCGATCGGCTGCGCGCCGTGCACCCAGCCCGGTTCCGGCCGCGAAGGCCGCTGGGCGGGACTGGACAAGACAGAGTGCGGCTTGCACGTTGATGGAGTGAGATGAGCGTCGCGGCCGGGCCCAAGCAGCTGTCGCATCTGAGGGCTTTGGAGAGCGAGGCGATCCATGTGATGCGCGAGGTCGCGGCCGAATTCGAGCGGCCGGTCCTGTTGTTCAGCGGCGGCAAGGACTCGATCGTGCTGCTCAGGCTGGCGGAGAAGGCGTTCAGGCCGGCGCCGTTCCCGTTCCCTTTGATGCACGTCGACACGGGCCACAACTTCCCGGAGGTGATCGAGTACAGGGACCGTCGGGTCGCGGAGCTCGGCGAGCGCTTGATCGTGGCCAGCGTCCAGGACTCGATCGACAAAGGCAGGGTCGTCGAGGAGACCGGCCCAAGGGCATCGCGCAACCAGCTGCAGACGGTGACCCTGCTCGACGCAATCGCCGAGCATCAGTTCGACGCCGCCTTCGGCGGGGCGCGCCGCGACGAGGAGCGGGCCAGGGCCAAGGAGCGGGTCTTCTCCTTCAGGGACGACTTCGGCGGCTGGGATCCCAAGAACCAGAGGCCCGAGCTTTGGAACCTCTACAACGGCAGGATCAAAAAGGGCCAGAACGTGAGGGTCTTTCCGATCTCGAACTGGACCGAGCTGGATGTCTGGGAGTACATCGACCAAGAGCAGCTCGAGGTCCCGTCGATCTATTACGCCCACGAGCGTGAGGTCTTCGAGCGCGACGGGATGCTGTATGCCTGGCGCGAAGGCGCCGAGCTGCTGGAGGGCGAGCAGGTCTTCACCGAGACCGTCAGGTACCGGACGGTCGGCGACATGAGCTGTACCGGCGGCGTGCGCTCGCAGGCCGCCACCCTGGTCGAGGTCGTGACCGAGATCGCCGCGACCAGGGTCACCGAGCGCGGCGAGACCAGGGCCGACGACAAAGTGACCGAGGCGGCGATGGAGGATCGCAAGAAGGCCGGCTACTTCTGATGTTGGCGCGTCCCGTTGGCCGCTCGTTTCAAGTGCCGCGGACCGGCGGGACGACGTTGTTGGGCGAAGCCTCCGGCGTGTAGAGGCTTTGTGAAGGGGCGGGGTGTTGAGTACTTTTTTGTGTGGCGTCTGACTATGGCTATACGCCGGTTCTTTTTTAATGCCCACCACTTCCCTCTTTATCTTTTCGTCTGACCATCGCTATACGCACAGCGAGAAGCTTGCGTCGCGAAAATGGGTCTACCGCCCGACGAGCGTCCCCCGATGACCCTCGACCTGCTGAGATTCACGACCGCTGGCTCGGTCGACGACGGTAAGAGCACCCTGATCGGCAGGCTGCTGTACGACACCAAGCAGGTCTTCGAGGACCAGCTCGAACACGTCGCCAAAGCCAGTGAGCGCCGGGGCGGGCAGGGCGCGCTCGACCTGGCGCTCCTGACCGACGGCCTGAGGGCCGAGCGCGAGCAGGGCATCACGATCGACGTCGCTTACAGGTACTTCGCGACACCGGGCATCCCCGGCGTCAGCGAAGGTCGCAGGTTCATCATCGCCGACTGCCCTGGGCACCAGCAGTACACGCGCAACATGGTCACCGGCGCCTCGACCGCCGATCTGTCGGTGATCTTGCTGGATGCGCGCAAAGGCGTCGTCGAGCAGTCCAAGCGCCACGCCTTCATCAGCGCGCTGCTCGGTATCCCGCACCTGGTGGTGGCCGTCAACAAGATGGACCTCGTCGACTACAGCCGCGACCGCTTCGAGGAGCTGGTCGCCGAGTTCGAGGGCTTCGCGCACAGGCTCGGCGGCGGGCGTACTCACGAGATCCTCTATATCCCGATGTCGGCGCTGGAGGGCGACAACGTGGTGGAGCGCTCAGACCAGATGGACTGGTACGAAGGGCCGACCCTGCTGGAGCACCTGGAGAGCGTCGAGGTCGCCTACGACCACCCCTACGAGAAGCCGGCGCGACTGCCGGTGCAGTGGGTCATCAGACCGGCCGTCCGTAGCTTGGACGGGGCGGCCGCGGGCGACTACAGGGGCTACGCCGGCCAGATCGCGAGCGGGGCTCTGAGTAAGGGCGACGAAATCGAAGTGCTGCCGAGCGGTAGGCGCACGAGGATCGCGGCGATCGACACCTATGACGGCGAGCTGGAGGAGGCGGTCGCGCCGATGTCGGTGACGGTGAGGCTCGAGGACGAGCTGGACGTCTCGCGGGGGGAGCTGATCTGTGGGCCCGAGGAGGCCCCCGGCGTGGGGCGCGAGCTGGAGGCCGACGTCTGCTGGATGAGCGACCGGCCGCTGCGGAAGGGCGGGCGTTACGCGATCAAGCAAACGACAAGCAACGCGAACGCGATCGTCGACGAGCTGAAGGACGTCGTCGACGTGCACACGCTCGAGCGCTCGGCCGGGTCCCCAGCGGAGCTGGCCCTGAACGACATCGGCCGGATCAGCCTGCGCACGAGCAGCCCGATCGCGTTCGACCCGTACGCCCGGAACAGGCGCACAGGCAGCTTCATCTTGATCGACGAAGCTTCGAACGAGACCGTCGCCGCCGGGATGATCGTCGGGGCCTGAGCCGCCGTAGGGGGCGGGCCGCTAACGCAGGGCGGGCCGCCGCAGTTCGCTGAAGCCGCCGAGCGGCCGCGGGCCGCTGCCGAAGGATGGCTCGCTAAGCTAGCGCCGCTTATGTTCGAGAAGGTGCTGATAGCCAACCGCGGCGAGATCGCCGTGCGCATCGTCAGGGCGCTGGACGAGCTGGGGGTGTCCTCGGTCGCGGTGTACTCGGAGCTCGACAGGGACGCGCCGCATGTCAAGCGCGCGGACGAGGCATACAACCTCGGCGACGGTCCGGCCGCCGACAACTACTTGAACGTCGAGAAGATCCTGGACGTCGCCAAGCGCGCGGGCGCGCAGGCGATCCACCCTGGCTACGGATTCCTGGCCGAGAACGCGCCGTTCGCAAAGGCGTGCGAGGACGCTGGCATCGTCTTCATAGGGCCGCCGGCGAGCGCGATCGAGGCGATGGGCTCGAAGACGAAGGCGAGGGAGCTGATGAAGGCCGCCGGTGTGCCGATCGTGCCGGGAACGACCGAGCCGGTCGCGACGGTGGCGGACGCTTTGAGGATCGCCAAGGAGCGGATCGGCTTTCCGGTGGCGGTCAAGGCCGCGGGCGGCGGCGGCGGCAAGGGCTTCCGGGTGGCGCTGAGCGAGGACGAGCTGGAGGGGGCATTCGAGGGGTCAAGCAGAGAAGGCGAGAAGTTCTTTTCGGACCCGACCGTCTACCTGGAGCGCTACCTGCCCGACCCCAGGCACGTCGAGGTCCAGGTCCTGGCCGACAGGCACGGCAACGTGATCCACCTGGGCGAGCGCGACTGCTCGATCCAGCGGCGCCACCAGAAGGTGATCGAGGAGTCGCCGGCCCCGGAATGGGTCGTCGATCCGCAGATGAGGGAGCGCATCGGCAAGATCGGCGTGGACGCCGCGAAGGCCGTCGGTTACGTCGGCGCCGGGACGATCGAGGGGCTGCTGGCCCAGGGCGATGGCATCGAGCCCGACTACTTCTTCCTGGAGATGAACACGAGGGTCCAGGTCGAGCACTGCGTGACCGAGATGACCACCGGAATCGACATCGTCAAGGAGGGCATCAGGGCGGCGGCGGGCGAGGAGCTGGCCTATGCCCAGGTCGATGTGGAGCTGAAGGGCCACGCGATCGAGTGCCGGATCAACGCCGAGGACGCGGCCAAGAACTTCGCGCCGGCCCCGGGCAGGATCGGGGCTTACAAGGAGCCGAAAGGGCCGGGCGTAAGGGTCGACTCGGGCGTGGAGGCCGGTGGCGAAGTGTCGCCGATGTACGACCCGATGGTCGCCAAGCTGATCGTCTGGGACGCCGACCGCGAGCAGGCGACCAGGCGCATGCTGAGGGCGCTCTCCGAATACGAAATCGAGGGCCTGAAGACCCTGATCCCGTTCCACAAGGCGCTGCTCGAGACCGAACAGTGGGCCAAAGGCGAGACCTGCAGAGACCTGCTGGAGGACAAGAAGTGGCTGAAGACCTTGGCCTTCCCCAAGGCCGAACCGGCGCCCGGCGAGGCACTCGACGGCGAGGCCGAGAAGGTGAAGCGCACCTACGAGGTCGAGGTCTCGGGCAAGCGCTTCGAGGTCAACATCTTCGGCGAGGCGGGCGGTCCGCTCGCCGGCGCGGGCGCCTTTGCGACTGGCAATGGGTCAGGCGCAACGGCAGGCGCCGGCGCGGGGGCCCGGCAAGCGCCCCGGCGGGGCGAGCGGAAGCGTTCGGGCGCCGCGGCGGGTGGCGATGTGCTGGCCTCGCCGCTGCAGGGCAACATGTGGAAGGTCTTGGTCAAAGAGGGCGACACGGTCAGCGAGGGCCAGCTGCTGTGCATCATCGAGGCGATGAAGATGGAGAACGAGATCACCGCCCACAAGGACGGCACGATCGCCGAGCTGCCGATCTCCGAGGGCGCGCCGATCGCGGCGGGCGCGCCGATCGCGACGATCAAGTCGCCCGAGTAAGAGCCCTCAGGTGGGAAAGGTGCTCTTCGAGCACGCCGCGCGCGCGCGTGGCGTCGAGCACGGGCCCGTGGCCGGGGACGATGTGGGCGGCAGCCTCAACCAAGGGGCGCAGGCGCTCGAGCGTCGCGATGTAGGTCTCGGCCGCACCCGCCTCAACCGGGCTCGAGCCGGCCGATCCCAGCGTGGCCGCCGTCGCGGCCGAACCCATCTCGAAGGCGCCCGTTCCGGCCGATACGCCATCGATCTCAGGGGGCTCGACGGTCGAAAGGTAGTCGCCGGCGACGAGCACACCGGCCCAGCCGATCCAAACGGCCATGCCGTCGGGGGTATGGCCCTCAGCGGGATATAGCTGCAACTCCTGCTCGCCGATGTCGAGGCGCCCGGGGACGGGCAGAGCCTGGACCTGGCCGAGCTGGAGGGGCCGGTGACGCTCGACGTAGAATCTGCGGTCGAAGGTGCGCAGCTCACGCTGAGCCTCGCCAGGCGAGCCTGCCAGGCGGGCGGCAGTGGTCTCGGCGCAGCCGAGCGCAAGGTCGGGGAAGGCAAGGCGCCCGAGCAGGTGGTCCCAGTCGCCGTGCGTCGCGATCAGACCGGTCGGCTCCGGAAACCGGGCCTGCTCGGCCAGGGCTGGGAGCGCGTCGAGCTCATCGGGCAGGACCGGCGAGTCGATCACGAAGGTCTCCCCTCTCAACCTTGCGCTCTCACGCGCGAGACCTTCCCCGGCAACTCTCTCGCCGGCTCGTGCATCGTCACCGCCGCGCTCGCTGTCCTTCCCCGGCCCGCGCACGATCAGGCAGTTTGTCTGCCAGATCGAGCTGGTCGCGAGCAGGACGTCCGGGTGCAACGAGACGACTCGCACCTGGCGGCCTGCCCCCTAACCCCGCTCGCAGCCGCCAGCCAGCCCGTCGCTCAGGTGGCGCCGAGCAGCTTGGCCGCCTCGCGCAGGTTGGGAACCTCGGCGGTCGGCTTGCGCTGGGAGGAGTCGAGAACCTCTTTGGTGCGGTTGACCCAGATGACGGGCACGCGGGCTTTGATGCAGGGCGCGACGTCGTG
>DATJWI010000248.1:0-3319 GCA_035501375.1 Solirubrobacteraceae bacterium | reverse complement strand
CGCGTGCGCAATGCGATCCACGCGGCGCACGAGACCGTCGAGGTGCCGGCCTCCAAACTGAAGAGCGAGCTCGCGCGCATCCTCGCCGAGCAGGGCTACATCGACTCCTGGACGGTGATCCCGGCGCCCGACGGCGGCGCGGGCGAGCTGATCCAGATCCGCCTGAAGTACACCGAGGACCGCCAGTCGGCGATCTCGGGTCTGCGCCGCGTGTCGCGGCCCGGGCGGCGCACGTACGTGGACGCGAAGCACATCCCGAAGGTGCTCGGCGGCATGGGCACGTCGATCGTGTCGACCTCGCACGGCGTGATGACCGGCCACGACGCGCGCGCGGCCGGCATCGGCGGCGAGGTACTGGCCCAGGTTTGGTGATCAGATGTCTCGAATCGGTAGACAGCCAATCCCAGTGCCGGCCGGCGTGACCGTCTCGATCGAGCCGGAGTCGGTACGCGTGAACGGCCCCAAAGGCGAGCTCTCCGAGCGGATCGCCAGGGACATCGAAGTCGTGCAGGACGGCGAGCAGCTGATCGTCTCACGACCGACCGACAGGGGCGAGCACCGCGCGCTGCATGGCCTTACACGCTCGTTGATCGCCAACATGGTGCAGGGGGTGACGGCCGGCTACGAGAAGCGGCTCGAGATCCAGGGCGTCGGCTACAGGGCCCAGCTGAAGGGAAAGAACCTGGAGCTGGCCGTCGGCTACTCACACCCGGTGCCGATCCCGGCGCCGGGCGGCATCGAGTTCGAAGTGCCCCAGCCGACGCGGATCGTCGTCAAGGGAATCTCCAAGCAGCTCGTCGGCGAGACCGCTGCGATCATCCGCAAGCAGCGCCCCCCCGAGCCCTACAAGGGCAAGGGAATTCGCTATGAGGGCGAGCATGTCCAACGCAAGGTCGGCAAGAGGGCCTAACGATGAGCGTCATCACCAAAGAGAACAGGCGCCTCAAACGCCGCCGCCGCGTGCGGGCCAAGATTTCGGGCACAGCGGCCAGGCCGCGGGTGTCGGTGTTCAGGTCCAACAGGGGCGTGTCCGCCCAGGTCGTCGACGACGTTGCCGGACGCACGCTGGCGGCGGTCGCCTGGTTCGAGCCGGAGCTGAAGGGGCTCGGCAAAGCAGAGGCCGCCGCCAAGGCCGGTCAGCTCCTGGCCGAGCGGGCGAAGGCGGCGGGCGTGTCCGAAGCTGTGTTCGACCGCGGCGGCTACCAATACCATGGCCACGTCCGCGCGCTGGCCGAAGCGATCCGCGAGGCAGGTCTCACAGTCTGATGCCCATCACATCACGAACAATCGACCCGAACGGCCTGGACCTGCAGGAGCGCGTTGTCGAGATCAATAGGGTCGCCAAGGTGGTAAAGGGCGGGCGGCGCTTCTCGTTCACGGCGCTGGTCGTCGTCGGCGACGAACGGGAAACGGTCGGTGTCGGCTACGGCAAGGCCAACGAGGTCCCGCTGGCGATCCAGAAGGGCGTCGAGCGGGCCAAGAAGGACCTGTTCAAAGTGCCTAGGCACGGCAGCACGATCACCCATCAGACGACCGGCGTGTTCGGTGCCGGCCGGGTCTTTTTGAAGCCGGCTTCTCCCGGAACGGGTGTGATCGCCGGCGGCGGCGTACGCGCGGTGCTCGAGCTGGCGGGGATCCACGACATCCTGTCCAAGAGCCTTGGCACCCAGAACCCGATCAACCTCGTGAAGGCGACGATCGAAGGGCTGCGCGGCCTGCGTACGCCCGAGGAGGTGGCCAAGCTGAGGGGCCTGACGATCGACCAGGTGCTCGGCCTCGGCGGCAAGCCGGCCGGTGGCGTCGCTGTCGAGGCGGAGTCCCAGGGTGGCGAGGCGCTTCCCGCCGACGCACAGGCTGCTGGCGGTGCCTCGCAATCGGATGCGCTAGAGCCGACCGAGTCGGAGACGGGCGCGGCCGAGACGCAGACAGGCGCGGGCGTCGTCGAGGAGCCGGCGTGATGTCTGCGCTCAGCGTCACCCAGCGTCGGTCCAAGAACGGTGCGAACCAGAAACAGCTCGACACGTTGCGCTCGCTCGGCCTGCGCCGGATCGGCCAGACGGTCGAGGTCAAAGACACCGAGCAGGCGCGCGGGATGCTGCACGCCGTGCGCCACCTGGTCGAGGTACGGGAGGACGAGGCCAAGTGAGCCCCGACGAGGATGAGCGGCCGACCGGCGATCAGCGCATCGGCCTGCACAACCTGAGCCCCGCTCCCGGCAGCCGCCGCCCGCGCAAGCGGGTCGGCAGAGGCGAAGGCTCGGGTACCGGCAAGACCTCTGGTCGCGGCCAGAAGGGCGCCGGCGCGCGCTCGGGCGCCAAGCGCAGGGCGCGGTTCGAGGGTGGCCAGATGCCGATCCACATGCGGATGCGCAAGCTCAGGGGCCCGCACATGAAGAAGTCGATGCCCTTCGAGCCTTTCCGTACGCACACCCAGCCAGTCAACCTGGCCTCCCTCGAGGATCGCTTCGAGGCGGGGGCCGAGGTCACGATCGAGTCGCTGAAGGCCGCGGGCCTGGCCAAGCGCAGGGACGTGCCCGTGAAGATTCTCGCCAAGGGCGAGCTGACCAAGGCGTTGACCGTCCAAGCCCACGCTTTCAGCGCCAAGGCCCGCGAGCGCATCGAGGCCGCCGGCGGAACATGCGTCGTGCTCGAGCCCTCGTCCAGCCAGCCCTCGTGATCGCGCCCGGCGCAGCCGCGTGCCGGCGCTCGTCGCCCGGCGACTCCTAGAGAGCTAGAATCGGGCGCTCCGTCGCGACTGAAACGGCGGACCGGAACCCATGCTCTCGACGATCCTCAACGCCTTCCAGGTAGCGGACATCCGCAAGAAGCTCGCCTTCACCGCGGCGATGCTCCTGATCTACAGGCTCGGCTCGCACGTGCCCGTTCCGGGCGTGAACCTGACGGCCGTCAACAACATCCAGAAGGAGTTCGGTGGCGGCGGCATCCTCAGCTACCTGAACCTCTTCTCGGGCGGCGGGTTGGCGAAACTGGCGCTGTTCGCGCTGGGGATCATGCCCTACATCACCGCCTCGATCATCCTGCAGCTCTTGCAGGTGGTCGTGCCATCTCTCGAAAAGCTCTCCAAGGAAGGCGAAGTCGGGCAGGCGCGGATCACCCAGTACACCCGCTACCTGACCGTCGGGCTCGCGTTCGCGCAGTCGATCGGTTACGTCTTTCTGTTCCATTCGATCTCGACCGGGAGCTCGGGCTCGATCATCCCGACGTTCGACCTCCAGCACGTCTTCCTGATCGTGATCTCGCTCACGGCGGGCACGGTGCTCGTGATGTGGATGGGCGAGCTGATCACCCAGCACGGCATC
>DATJWI010000247.1:0-2489 GCA_035501375.1 Solirubrobacteraceae bacterium | reverse complement strand
GAAAGCCTTCGGAGGCGGTTCCGCTCGGGAAGTAGAGATAGTCCCCGTCGACGGCCAGGCCGCAGGACCCGAACGGATCGGTGGCATAGCTTTGTTCAATGGCGCTGCCGTCGAGGTCGGCGCGGCCGATCGTGTGCGATGAGTTGTTGGGCCAGTAGATGTAGGCGTCCACCCGGACCGCGCCCGCGAGGGCGAAAGCTAGCGTCGCCGCCACCCCGAGCAGGGTCAGCAGTCCGGCCCGGCGCCCGATCGAGAGGCCGCCACGTCGCGACATGTCCGGGCGCGGCCAGGAAGGCCCCGTCCATGGGTCCCGCTGGCGATCGCCGAAGTCTGTGCTGGCCAGTCGCATCGTCTCGTTCAAACTCTCCCCCGGGCCGAACGTTCTCGGGCCAGGCGCCGGGGCGCATTATATGCCCGCCCAGTCTGATCCATCACCGGCGCACGGCGACCAAGCGACGCACGCCTTTTGCCGACGACGGATACGCTGCGCGTCCGTGCGCCCTCGAAGCTCGATCCGCAGGCTGCTGCTGGCCGTCGTTGGGGCGCTGGCGATCACGGTCGTCGTGCTCAACTGGACCTACGGGCGCCTACCCCCGGAGCCCAGGCCGACGGGCTCGTTCGTTCAGGTCGGCAAGCTCCTGATCCACTACATCGAACACCCTGGCGCCGGCACGCCCGTGGTGCTGATCCACGGCCTGCCGGGTACGGCGGAGGATTGGGAAGACGTGACGCCGTTGCTTGCCGGTCACCGCACGATCGCGATCGACCGGCCCGGCTTCGGTTACTCGACGGGCGAATATGTGCCCTTCGACCAGCAGCTGGAAGCGATTCATGAGCTGCTCTCGAAGCTTCACGTCACGCAGCCGATCCTCGTGGGCCACTCCTACGGGGGAACGGTCTCGCTCGGTTTCGCGGAGCGCTATCCGGGCGAGGTCCGCGGCCTCGTGCTCGTCGACGCGGCCGCCGCCGGCCAGAAGGTCGCGGCCCTCACCGATGCCCAGGCGCACACCGTGAAGTTCTTGCAACTGCCGATCGTCAGGCAGCTCGCCAACGCCACCTTCGGCCAGCTGCTCACGACCGTGTCGGTGGAAATGGGCGAGAACGAAGCCTTCCATCCGCAGCCGGTCATCGCCGCGCACCGCGACCGCCTGCTGGCGATCAACATGACCCATTCCAACTTGGAGGCTTGGGCAGGCGAGGTATTTGAGGCGAACGGCGTAATCGAACGGATCGACAGGCGCCTGGGCGCGATCAACATCCCCGCGGTCGTCATCCAGGGCGACGGCGACAAGCTGGTCCACCCGGTCCACGGGCGGCGCCTCGCCGCCGAGCTGCCCGACTCGAGGCTGGTGCTGGTCTATGGCGGGCACATGCAGCCCTACGACCATCCGGCGGCGATCGCCGCCGCGGTGAAGAGCCTTGTCCGGGCACGGTCGGCCGGAGCAGGATGAGCATTCGTCTGACCGTGCCCGCCAGGGCTCCGATCAGGCGCCGACGTAGGCCGCCAGGTGCTCGCCCGTGAGTGTGGAGCGCCCGGCGACGAGGTCGGCGGGCGTGCCCTCGAAGACGATCTGGCCGCCGTCGTAGCCGGCGCCAGGACCGAGGTCGACGATCCAGTCGGCGTGGGCCATGACCGCCTGGTGGTGCTCGACGGCGATCACCGACCTACCGGAGTCGACGAGCCGGTCGAGTAGGCCGAGCAGCTGCTCGACGTCGGCGAGGTGCAGGCCGGCGGTCGGCTCGTCGAGGATGTAGACCCCGCCCTTCTCCGCCATGCGGGTCGCCAGCTTGAGCCGCTGCTGCTCGCCGCCCGACAGGGTAGTGAGAGGCTGGCCGAGGCTCAGGTAGCCGAGCCCGACGTCGGCGAGGCGGCCGAGGATGGCGTGCGCCGCCGCGTTCTTCGCCTCCCCGGCCGCGAAGAACTCCCCGGCTTCGGCCACCGGCATGGCGAGCACCTCGCTGATGTCGCGGCCGCCGAGGTGGTACTCGAGCACCGATGCCTGGAATCGCTTGCCCTCGCATTCCTCGCAGGTGGTGGCGACGCCTGCCATCATCGCCAGGTCGGTGTAGATGACGCCGGCGCCGTTGCAGCTGGGGCAGGCGCCCTCGGAGTTGGCGCTGAACAGCGCCGGCTTAACGCCGTTGGCCTTCGCGAACGCGGTGCGGATCGGGTCGAGCAGCCCGGTGTAGGTCGCCGGGTTGCTCCGCCGCGACCCGCGGATCGGGGTCTGGTCGACCGACACCACCCCGTCTCGCCCGGACACCGAGCCGTGGATCAGTGAGCTCTTGCCGGAGCCGGCGACGCCGGTCACGACGACCAGCACGCCGAGCGGGATGTCGACGTCGACGTCACGCAGATTGTGGGTGCTGGCGCCGCGGACCTCGATCGCGCCCGCTGGTGGCCGCACCTTCTCCTTGAGGGTGGCCCGGTCGTCGAAATGGCGGCCCGTGATGGTGCTGCTCGCCCGCAGGCCCTCGATAGTGCCCTC
>DATJWI010000246.1:0-2471 GCA_035501375.1 Solirubrobacteraceae bacterium | reverse complement strand
TGTTCGGCGCGAGGACGGTCCCGTATCCGGTCCCCGCCGCCCCGACCGAGCTGCCGGCCGTGACGCCCGCCAGGTTCAGGAGATTGCCCTGGCTGGAGGCCAGCAGCGTATGGCTTGGGTTGGTGAACCGCTTGACCAGGCTGACCGTGCGATTCGCGGTGTTTGGCGCCAGGAGCAGACCGCGAGACTGCCTCTCCTTGGGCGGGTCCGAGCCGTTGTCGAAGACCGAGATCTCGCCGCCGGGCTGCCACTCGGCGTCGTGCTGCCAGTAGAAGCGCGTGCCCGGCCCGAGCTTGAAGCTCGAGCTACGGCCGCCCAGGCGCCAGCGGAAGGCGCCTGTATGAAGATCGACGTCGTAGATGGTCCAGGTGTTGCGCGAGGACAGCAGGACCTGGCCGGGCTGATCGGCGCCCGCCGCGGGCTGGCCGGCGGCCGTGCCCGGCGATTCGGCCCCCGAGGCCGGGCCGGGCGATCCGGGCGCCGGGCCGGGCGAGATGGGCGCCGGGCCGGGCGAGATCGAGTTGATGTGGACGTAGTCCCAGGGCGAGCCGGCGCTGTGGGACGGCGGGCTTTGCGATTCGCCGAGGGCGACACGGCCGAGCGCGTGCCACTCCCACATGACAAGGCCCGTCTTGACGTCGATCTCCTGGACGATCGAGTCGTTGACGATGCCGTTACCGGAGCCGCCGTAGTGGGAGAGGTCGAGGTGGATCGGGTCGAACGCGTCGATCCAGGCGGTGCCTTCGGGCGTGAGCCTGATCTCGTGCAGGTCGGCGTGGTAGCCGTTGCCGGCATGGATGTAGGCGACGGGCCGATAAGAGGTGTCGTAGATGACGTCCTCGCCCTGGCCGAATCCGACTTCGAGGATCCTGCCCTGCCACCAGGTCAAGACCGGCTGGCCCTCGTAGCGCTGGACCTGGAAGTTGGTCGAGCTGACGCCGGCCGGCAGGGGCCTGAACCAGACGAGCGCGCCGTTCTGTTCGGCGATCATCTCGCCCGGCGTGCCATCGCCCTGGTAGGGCGCCAGGAACAGGTCGCCCGGGCTCGCGCCGGGCTGGGCGGGCGTCGAAATGTGGACCGTCGAGGGCGTCAGCGTGGGCGCAGAGGCGTAGTGCTGGATCGCGACCGGGTCGCCCGCGTTGTTCGGAAACTCTTTCTGGCTGACCCTCGTTTCAGGGATGACGGTGAAGCCCGTGCTCGCCGGCCTGCCCGGAGCGCCCGGGCCGTCGGAGACGAGCGCCCTGACCGTCACGTGCTCGCCGGCCGCGAACGGCCTGCTCGGCAGGAAGCTGTAACCGGCGCCGGTCGAGTAGGCCTCCAAGCGCCCGGCGTGGACGCCGGTCTCCGAGCCGAGGACCTTCACGTCGGAGACCGTCGTGCCCGATCCGCCGAGGAAGCTGATCTGGGTCTTCGGCGAGGCGTCCGGGGTGCCAGGCAAGGGCGAGACGGTGACGGGGTTGGCCGCGGCGACCTTCACGTCGGTGGCGGTAATCGCCTGGCCCGCACCGACCGACGCGATCTCTCCAGGGCTCGGCGAAGGGCCGGACGAGCCGCCGCAGGCGGACAGGCCGCCGCACAGCGCAGCCCCGGCGAGCAAGACGATCACGCGCATCGCCACGGACCCTACCGAGTGAACGGGCGAGAGACGCCGATCGTGCGTCCGCGCGAGTCGAGCGCCTGGAGGACCAAGCGCACATATCCGCCCGGCAGGTGGATCGCGGTCTCGAAGCCCGCCTTCGGGGCGCTCGCCACCGCGCGCAGCTGCCCGCCGGCGCCACTCGCCGCCAGGACCCGCCAAGCCGCCAGGCGGGTGGCGCCGTTCCAGCTCGCATAGACGAACGTGCCGCCGCCGGGCGCCGGCTTGGCCGTCGCCGCGGGCCGGGTCGCGGGCAGGCCGATCCAGGGGGCGACCGTCGATCGGTAGCTCAGGTCGGGGCCTGGGAAACTCCCTTCCAGGAGACGCTTGCCAGAGGAGCTGTACTCCGACAAATACGGTTCCGAGCCCCAGCCGACGAACACGTTGCCGTTGGCCAAAGGCTGGGTGTCGCCCATGTATTCCGATTCGAAGACGCCGCCGCCTTGGTACTGGGCGAGGAGCTTCGCGGTGCGTCTGGCGGTGTCGAGTTCGAGCAACAGCCCCCGCGAGGGACCGGTCGCCGACACCGAGGTGCCGCCGCCGGTCAGCTGGCAGCAGTGGTCGTCGAACAGCGTCAGCTCCGCGGCCGGGCCGTCGATCGAGGACCCTGGCGCGACCATGACGTCGTGCTGCCACTGGAATTCGGCGCCCCTGCCGAACCTGAAGTCAGAGCGCTTGCCGCCCAACGTCCACAGGACCCGGCCGGTGCTCGCTTCGACGAGATAGGCGCCCCAGGTGTTGCGCATCGACACCAGGAATCTGTTCTTGCCGGCTAGGTCGATCGCGTTGACGTGATAGGCGTCCCAGGGAAAGCCGTTGGTGGGCACCGTCGCGT
>DATJWI010000245.1:0-2292 GCA_035501375.1 Solirubrobacteraceae bacterium | reverse complement strand
TCGTAGGTGCCGTTGACCTCGAACACCGTGGCCCCGTAGGCCGCCGCGGAGAGGATCTTCTCCCGCTCGAGGTCGTCGGGAACGAAGATGTAGGTCGGCAGCCCGAGCGCGGCGCCGGCGGCCGCGGTCGCGCCGGCGAGGTTGCCCGTCGACGCACACCCGAGCGCCTCGAAGCCCAGCTCGACCGCCTTGGCGGCGGCGACCGCCACCACCCGGTCCTTGAACGAGTGGGTGGGGTTTGACGTCTCGGTCTTGACGTAGAGCTTGCACCGCAGCCCCAGCTCCTCGGCCAGCCGGTCGGCGGCGATCAGCGGCGAGTTCCCCACCGGCAGGCCGCGCGCAGGCGGCGCCACCGGCAGGAACGATGCGTACCGCCACAGGGTCGAAGGGCCTGCGAGGATCTGCTCGCGGGTGACGCTGCGGGCGATCGCGTCGTCGTCATAGGCGGCCTCGAGCGGGCCGAAGCACTGGTCGCAGGCGAAGCGGGCCTCGAGTGGGTAGTCGGCGCCGCAGCCTTTGCAGACGAGTCGGGTGGCAAACATCCGGTGATCCCTCGGGTCGGGCCGTTGCCGGCCGGTTCACATCTTCCGGAGCGATGCTCCGCCGGACTTGGCACCGCTCCCGCGAGGGCGAGATGGTTGCCGAGGCTTCACAGGGCCGGTTCCCTCCGCCTCTCTGGATGCGACGTGTCGAGGATCACCCCCGACCGGTGACGCAGTTGCTTCCTTGTTCGAAGACTAGTCGCGCCGGGTTGGAAGCGTCAACGCACAACTGTGTGACTTCACGCGGCCACCTCTTCGCGCTCGCGCTCGGCGGCGACGGCGATGCCGATCAGCGACGCCAGGCGCGCGTCGGCCTGGTTGTCGGCCCATGAGGAGAACGTCTCGCCGGGGGCGCGCTCGCCCTTCCAGGCGCGCACGATGCGCTCGACGGCGTAGCGGGCGTCATCGGCGGGGATCGCCTTCGACGAGACCCGGCGGCCAAATCCGGCCTCGGCGCCGAGCCGTCCCCCGATGTGCAGGATGAAGCCCTGGACCCGCTGGCCGTCGGCCTTCTTGGCGATGCCGCCCTGGAGGCCGATATCGGCGATCTGGTACTGGGCGCAGGCGTTGGGGCAACCGTTCAGGTTGATCCGGATCGAGCCGTCGAGGTCGCCGATGCGGCGCTCCAGGTGCTCGATCAGCTCGGCGGCCCGCTGCTTGGTCTCGACGATCGCCAGCTTGCAGAACTCCATGCCGGTGCAGGAGATGACGCCGCGCCGGAACGCCGATGCCTCGGTGGGCAACCCGAGGTCGGCCAGTTCGGCTGCCACGGTGTCGACGTGCTCGTCGGGAATGTCGACCACGATGATGTTCTGGCGGTTCGTGCAGCGGAGCTGCCCCGAGCCGTAGCGGCTGGCGATGTCGGCGGCGCCAATCATCTGGTCGGCGGTGAACCGGCCGCGCAGCGTCGTGCCGCCGACGTAGTAGAGGCCGTGCTGCACCTGCGGGTGGATGCCCAGGTGGTCGCGGTGCGCGTCGAGCGGCTCGCCCGGGTCGACCGAGGTCGCAAGCTCGCGGCCCAGCCGCTTCTCCAGCTCCTCGCGGAAGCGCTCCACGCCCCACTCGTCGACCAGGAACTTGATGCGCGCGCGGGTGCGCTTGCTGCGCCGCCCCTCGTCGCGGAAGATCTCGGTGATCCCGCGGCAGACCTCCACCGCCTCGTCGGGCAGCACGAACACGTCGAGCCGCCGGCCCATCCGGGCCGAGGCGCCGAGGCCGCCGCCGACCCAGACGTCGTACCCGATCACGCCGTCTTTGTCGACCGCCACCAGGCCGATGTCGTTGATCTCGTGCTGGGCGCAGCGGTGCGCGCAGGCCGAGACGGAGACCTTGAACTTGCGGGGCAGGTTCGAGTACTCGCGCTTGCCGACGAACTCCTCCTCGAGCGCCGCGATCAGCGGGCGCGAGTCGATCAGCTCGTGACCGTCGACGCCCGTCAGCGGGCAGCCGACGATGTTCCGCCACACGTCACCGCACGCCTGGGTGAACGACAGCCCAACCGCGTTCAGGTCGTCGAGCACGACCGGGACGTCCTCGATCGCGAGGTTGTGGAGCTGGATGTTCTGGCGCGTGGTGATGTCGCCCATACCACGCCCGTACCGCTCGGCCAGCTCGCCGATCGTCCGCATCTGCTCGGCGGTGACGATCCCGTTGGGGAACTTCACGCGCAGCATGAACAGGCCGTCAGTCTCCTCCGAGGGCCCCGGGTCGCCGGCGGCCGCGTTGGCCTCCGCGCGCTGGGTGTACAGGC
>DATJWI010000244.1:0-3272 GCA_035501375.1 Solirubrobacteraceae bacterium | reverse complement strand
CGGGCAGCGGCAGGGCAAGGGCTGGCCGATGGATGCCGCGAGCACGCTTGATGTTGAACAGGCCGGCCGCCAGGGCCGCGCCGGTCCCGCCGGCACAGACGAGCGCCTGAGCCCGGCCGTCGGCGACCGCGCGGGCCGCTTGGACGATCGAGGCGTCGGGCCGGTTGCGGGCGGCACTGGCAGGGTCTTTGGTCTTGGCGATCGACACCGGCGCGTCCACGATCTCGATCGATCCCCGGATCGCCCCGGACGCCCCCGAAGTGGCGGCCGCATCCAGAGCAGGGCGCAGCTCGGCTTCGGGACCGAACAGGATCGTGCTCGCGCCGAGGTCGGCCGCGAGCAGGGCGCCCGCGGCGACCTCCGAAGGGCCGAGGTCGGCGCCGTTGCAGTCCACCGCGACGACCGGTCCGCGCGGGCGGGCCGGCGCGCGCGGACCCGTGCTTTCGTCATGGCCGATCTGCTCGCGCCGCGATCCGCTACGCGGCCGGCCAAACCCGGAGCCCAGGTCATTCAAACTTCAACTCACCCAGCTTCTGCCAGCGGCGATCGGGCGCGCGCTCGTGGGCATGCTCCTGTCCGGCCTCGTTCAGGTCGACCGCGCACTCGGGGCACAGGCCGAGGCAGTCCTCTTTGCAGAGCACCTTCTGAGGCGCAGCCAAAGCGAACGCGTCGTGCGCCCAAGCCGCCACGTCGAGTCGCTCGTCGTGGACGTAAGGGCTGGCCATCTGTTCGTCCTCGCCGGGCACGCTCACCTCGCGCGCCTGCACGTCGACGACGGGCGCCGCCTCCTTCAGGCAGCGCATACACGGGCCCTCGAGCCTGGCCTTGAAGGCCAGCTTCAGGGCGTAACCGTTGCCGGTCATGCGTGACAGGTCGATCGCGACGGGCACGATCCGCGGCTCGGCGACGTAGCGCTCGCCGCCTAAGTCGAGGTCCGCGATCGGCACCCTCAGCTCCAGCCTGCGCCCCTCTCCGGGCGCGAGCTTCAGGCTGGCGAGGTCGAACACGTCGGTCGTCGCGGGCACGCTCCCAGGCTAGCGCCCGCCGTGAGCGATCTGCTCGGCGGCGCCCCAGGCCCTCAGGCGAGTGTCTGCAGCTCGCGCTTGAGCACCTTGCCGGTCGCGTTGCGCGGCAAGCGGTCCATGAAAACGACCTCGCGCGGGACCTTGAAGCGGGCGAGGTTTGCCTTGACGTAGTCCTTGACGGCCTGCTCGTCGAGAGTGGCGCCGTCGTGCAGCACCACGAAGGCCTTCAGGCGCTGGCCGAACTGGTCGTCCGCGACACCAACGACCGCGGCCTCCTCGATCTGGTCGTGGTCGGCCAGCAGGTCTTCGACCTCTCTCGGGAACACGTTCTCGCCACCGGAGACGATCATGTCGTCGTCGCGGCCGTCCACGAACAGTCGGCCTTGGGCGTCGAAGTGGCCCATGTCGCCGGTGCTCATCAGACCCCTCACGATCTCCTTGTTGCCACCGCCGGTATAGCCTTCGAACATCATCTCGTTGGCCACGAATATGCGTCCTCCCTCGCCGGGCGCGGCCTCGCGCCCCTCGGAGTCCAGCAGCTTGACGACCGTGCCCATCGGCGGCCTGCCGGCCGTCCCGGGCGCCGCCCGCAGGTCTTCCGGCGTGGCGATCGTCGCCCAGGCGACCTCGGTCGAGCCGTAAGTGTTGTAGAGCACGTCGCCGAGGGCGTCCATCGTCTTCGTCGCCAGCTCTCCCGGCAGGGCCGAGCCGCTGACGGCGACCACGCGCAAACAGCTGACGTCGTAAGAGGCGATCGTCTCCGGGTCCAGCTCCAAGATCCGCTGCAGCATGACCGGCACCACCACGAGCGTGCTGGCCCTGTGCTCGGCGACCGCGCGCAACGTGTCCTCGGGGTCGAACCTACGTCTGATCACGAGCGTCGAAGACAGCGGCAATCCCAGCGTGAAGTGCCCGAAGCCCCAGGTATGGAACAGCGGCGCCGCGATCATCGTCGTCTCTTTTGCCTTCAACGGGATCTTCGAGAACATCGCCGCGGCCGGCTCGATCGAGTCGGGCTGCTTGCGGGCCGCCCCCTTCGGCGTGCCGGTCGTGCCGGACGTCAAGATCACGACCTTGCCTTTCTCGACGGGCGGCTCCAACGGCTCCTGCGATTCGCGCCCGATCAGTTCCTCCAGCAGTACGTCCTCGGCGGGCGCCGCCACACGCGCGTCCGGGTCGCGCCAGGCGACGAACCGTTTGATCCGGACTCCGTCGCGCTCGTGGACGACAAGATTCGAGAACTCCTCGTCATAGACCAAAGCAATCGGGCCCTCACGCTCCATCACGTCGGCGATCTGGGGTCCCGCGAAGGCGGTGTTCAGGTACAGCGCGTTCGCGCCGAGCTTGGTCGCGGCGACCGTCGCCTCGACGAAGCCGCGATGGTTGCGGCACATGATCGCGATCCCGTCCCCTTCTTTTACGCCCGCCCGCTGCAGGCCCCGCGCGAGCGCGTTCGTGCGCCTGTCGACCTCCGCGAACGTCAAGGTCCCGCGCTCGTCGACGATCGCCTGGCGTTCCGGGAACCTGATCGCCGAGCCCGTATACGCCGCCGCCGGCGTCGGCCCCCACCTGCGCAAAGCCAGCACCGAGCGCACAGCCTTATCGGGCCTGACCGGCGCGATCATGCCCGTGTCCAGGAGCGTCCTGACGACCTCCAGCTTGTGCTTCGCTTCCTTCGCGTTCATGGTCCGGCCGGAGACCCTACCCGTTTACGGGCCTTTCGAGGTGTTTCGCGGAGCCGGGTGGCCTGACGTCAGCTCACTTCGGCGGGCTCGTCCTTGCCCTGCAGGCGCTCGCGGCCGCGCTGCACCGCGGCGATGAACTTCGAGAGGTTGACCTCCAAGGTGTTCAGGATCTCGTCGGCGTAGTCCTCGGCGCCGAGCCTGATCTCGCGCTCGCGGGCTCTGGCGTCCTCGATGATGTCCTCAGCGGCGCGCTCGGCCTGCTTGGTGACCTCCTCCTCGCCGATCAGGCTGTCCTGACGCTCGCGCGCCTCCTTGAGGATGCGCTCGGCCTCCTTCTTGGCCTCCGCCAGCATCTCCTGACGCTCCTTGACGATCCAGCGAGCCTGCTTGATCTCCTCGGGGATCGTGGCCCTCATCTGGTCGAGGATGTCGTAGATCTCCTCTTTGTCGACGCGCACCTGATCGGTCAGCGGCATCGGCTTGGCGTTGTGCACCAAATCGTCAAGCTTGTCGATCAGTACCAGGACGTCCATTTCGCAAGACCTCAGTTCGTCAGCGCCCG
>DATJWI010000243.1:0-11498 GCA_035501375.1 Solirubrobacteraceae bacterium | reverse complement strand
ACCATACAGTTCGCACACGTTCAGCACACCGGGGCCGTGGATCTCGCAGGCGGGGACACCGCCCGCCGAGCCTTCCCGCGGGTGTCTGGCAACGTTCACGTCGCCGTTCAGACTTCCCAACGCCAGCGGCGCCGCGAACGGCGGCACCACACGACCCGGTTCGATCCCCTTTGCGCCGCCAGTCTTCGTCAGCGCTCCGTTTATTCCCAACAGGATCAGGATCGCGACGCCGAGCAGCCCGACGTAGCGGCCGTAGCGGCGCGGATAAGAGCCCATCGTCGGGCCCGCGCCTCCTCGACGAGGCAGCTCGCGATCGGACCGCGACCGCTCGGGCGGACCAGGCTCAGGCCGGTTCATGGCCAGCCTGCCCCGGCAACACGGCCGCCGCGGGCAGGTGAGCGCCGCTCGCCCGCTCGGCCAGCATGAGCGTCGCGGGAAGGGCGACGAGCACTCCCAGCAGCGAGACGCTCAGGTCGATGACTGTCACGAAGCCGAAGTCCCTCAGCATCGCGATGTCCGAGAGCATCAGCACACCAAAGCCGGCGATCGCCGTGACACCGGAGGCGGCGACCGCCGCGCCCGTCTGGCGGTAGGCCGCTCGCAATGCCTCCAAGGCATCCAGGCCCGCCCTGCGCTCCTGGCGGTGGCGCTCGGCCAGGAGCACACTGAACTCGGTCGCGATCGCGATCACGAGCACGCCCAAGGTCACAGACATCGGATTCAGGGGTACCCGGACCACGAACAGCACGAGCGCGGACCAGCCGCTGGCCAACACGACCGGCACAAGCGGCGTTGCCGCCCGGCGGACCTCGCCACCGAAGGCGATCAGCAGGACGAGCGCGACCGCGAACAGCCCGGCCAGCATCATCTCGAAGCGCCGCCACGGAGAGGCGACCTCGCTGTTGGCCTGCGCGGTCAGCACCGGCAGACCGACGAGCTGGGCGTCGACCCCGTTCGGCGGATGCAGGTTCGCCCGCATCGTTTCGATCACACGCTGCTGTTGTTCCAAGCTCATCAGCTTGATTCCGATCGCGAGCGTAGCGGCGCGCCGGTCCGTGGCGATCGCCTCCTGCGAGAAATATGCTGGGATCGCCTTCAACAGACCGTCGACCTCGGCCTGTGTCAGCTTCGTTCCGGTGGGGGCGCCGGAGGCGTTGTCGCCCTTCGCGGCCGTGCCTCGAGGCGCGGCGAGAGCGGCCGTACCTTCGACGCCTTCGCGTTGGAAGAGGGCAGGCAGCGAGAACGCCGGACACAACCGCGCCTTGCCGCAGCCGTGGCCGTCGCTATAGCCGAAACGCTTCAGCATCGCGCTCTCGTACCGGCTCATCCATTCGATCGTCGCCGGCTTGACGACGTTCGGGCCGCTCAGCATCAGGTCGATTTCTCCGCCGACTCCGGACAGTCGCTCCAGCGTGTTCAGGTTTTCCAGCGAGGCCGTGTTCTGGGGCACGAGCTTGGTCAGGTCGGTCTGGACCTTGGTCTGCGTCGACAGGCCCCAGCCGAGCGCGGCCAGGAGCGACCCGACGACGAGAACGCGCCCAGGCCTGATCGCCGCCCCGCTCAGCGCGATCCTGGAGGTGCCTCTGGTGAGCGGGTTGTCGAGGAGCAGTTCCCTTGCCCCCCGCCAGGCCGGCCCGATCGAATCGCTGAGCAGCCGGACCCCGTCGCGAGAGTGGCCGGCGGCGACCAGCAGCGCCGAGCCGACCGTCAGAGCGCATCCGAAGGCGATCGCGATCCCGATCGCCAGAAGCACGCCAAAGCCGCCGACCATGGGCACCGGCGAGAGTGTCAGCACCAGCATCGCCGCCGCACAGGCGACAGCCGCCGTGGCGATCGTCGGCCCGCCCGCCCGGGCCGCCTCGATCACGGCCGCCCGCCGATCGGCGGCAAGAGCCTCGCCGGCACGTGACTGCAGCTGCACCGCATAGTCGACCGCCAGTCCCACGAGCACCGGCAGGACCGCGACCTCGGCGACGGTCAACCCGGAACTGACAAGCGAGAGGGCGCCGAACGTCAGGGCCGTCGCCAACACTGCGCTGAAGAGTGGAGCCAGGCGCGGGCGCTCCCTGAAAACGAGACTCAGGGCGATCGCCATCACCGCCAGGGCCGCGATCGCCAGGAGCTCGATCGAGTGGCTGACCGAGCTGGTCAGGTCCGCGACGATCGCCGGCTCGCCGGTGATGAGGTAGCTCTCGCCGTGCTGCAGCCGCCACTGCTTCATCGCGACGGCCCGATCGATCAGCTCGATCGTGCGGTCGCGCTCGGACGATGAGAGTCCGGCGCGCATCCGCACTGAGACGAGGGCCGCGTCGGGGCTCGGGAAAAGGTAGGCGAAGCGCTGCTTGGGAGTTCCGGCCGGCTTGGCCGGGTCGAACACGAGCGTCGAGACGAATTCCGGGTTTTCGAGGCTCGGCTTGGACATCAGACCGTACTGCAAGGCCAGCGTGGCGACGCTCTCCTGAAAGCGGGTCATCGTGATCGAACTGGCCTGCTGGCCGAGCGCGTCGGCTTCCGCGGTCGAGAGCCCGCGCGCGTGGGCGGCCCGAGTCACCGCAGTCTGAGCCCGTCGGGCCTGCGCTTCGGCTCGTTTGGTCTGCGCCGCCAGCTGCCCGTCGATCTGTTCGGCCGCTTCCTGGATGAATGTTCCCGGGCCGATCACCGCCTTGACGGTCTTGGCGCGCGCCAGCTCCCCGCAGGGTCCGCTCACGCCCCCCTCCGCGGCGAGAGCCTTGACGGGAACGTTGCCCGACAGGCAGCCCTCCAACCCGACCAGGCGCTCGAGATCGGAACTCAATAGCAGCTGCTGCAGGCTGCCCTTCACGACAACGTCGACCGGCTCTTCGCCGAAGCGCGCATAGTAGTTCTGCGTCGCGCGATACTCGGCGCTCGACCTCGACACGAACGTGCTGGTCGCCGCCGTCGGGCTCAATCCAAGGGCGAGCGCGGCCGCCACGCACCCGAGCGCCACGGCAAAGCCAAGCGTGAGCCACGGGCGGCGCACCGCCCTATCGACCACCGCCGAGAGCAGCGCCGCCGGACTCACTCCATGCCGAGGGGGCCCGCCGAGTCGCCCGCCAAGAACTGCCTAACGAACGGGTTCTCCGAGGCGAACAGCTCGGCCGCGGGACCGGACTGGACGATCTGGCCCTGCCACAGCACGGCGATGTGCTCGGCTACACGCCTGGCGCTCATGATGTCGTGGGTGATCACGACATAGCAGCCGCCGTTCTCGGCGTGTACTTCCTTGATCAGCTCGCACAGCAGGGCGGTACGGACCGGGTCGAGGCCCGAGTCGGGCTCGTCGAACAACACGATCTGGGGTTCGAGCACCAGCGCCCTGGCGAAGCCCGCGCGCTTGCGCATCCCACCGGAAAGCTCGTTCGGCATCTTCTCGCCGGCGTTGCCAAGGCCAACCTCGCGCAGGCGACGATTGACGATCTCCGCGATCTCCTCGTCTCCCTTCTCGGTGTGCTGGCGCAACGGAAAGGCTACGTTGTCATACAGGTTGATCGACCCGAACAGGGCCCCATCCTGGAAGAGAACGCCGAACTTCTTGCGGGTCTCGAACAGGTCCGCGTCGGAGAGGCTCGGGATCGACTGGCCCTGCACGATCACATCGCCCTGATCGGGATACAGGAGACCGACGATGTGCTTGATACACACCGACTTGCCCGTCCCCGAGGGCCCCAGGATCATCGAGATCTGTTCGTCGGGAAGGCTCATGTTCAGGTCCCTCAGGACCTGATTTCGCCCGAAGCTCTTATAGACGTCGATGAATTCGATCGCGTCGTGCTTGACCGGCCCGGCATCGGCGGCGTCCTCGGTGGCGCGCGGCGAGCTCACGTCACCGTGCCCAAGCCCACTGTCGTTCCCCTCTCCCGCCTGCATCGCTAACCCCCGATCGGCGCTCTCGGGTTCGAGCCCCAGAAGACCTGGGTGCCGAGCATCCCGATGATGTGCACCAACACGATGTTCAAGACCATCGACTTGGCCGTGGCCCTGCCCACCCCCACCGGCCCACCGCTGGCGGTGTAGCCGTAATAACAGCCCACCAGCACGATCGCGGTCGCCATGAACATCGCCTTGATCAGGCTGTACAAGTAGTCGGGAGGTCCCTGGAACTGCCAGAAGATCAGCAGGTAGCCGCCCGAAGAGACGTAGCCGATCTGCTGCACGTCGGCGATGTAAGAGGCCAGGAAGGCCGCGCCGATGCCGGCCATGTACATGAACGGCAAGACCATCCACGCCGCCAGCAGCCTGGTGCCGCACAGGAAGGTCATCGAGTCGATGCCCATCACCTCCAGCGCGTCGATCTCCTCGGAGATCCGCATCGCCCCCAGCTCGGCCACGATCCCGGTTCCGACCTTGGCGGCCATCATGTAGCCGAACGCGTACGGCGTGATCTCCCGCAGGTCACACCACGCGCTGAACACGCCCGAGTACGCGGGCGCGCCCTGGGCCTCGGTGAAGTAGGCGCCCTCGATGCCGCACTCCAGGCCGAGGATGAACATCAGGGCCCAGATGATCAAGGTCGAGGACACGATCAGGATGCCCGACTGCCTCAGCGCCTCGCCGAAGAACCTAAAGACCCTCAGGCCCCAGACGTCGCGTATGACGTTGCCCGTGAACCCTGCGATCTCACCGGTCGCGGCAAGCCATTCCCTGGGCATCGCCAGCAGGTCGTTCATCGCGAAGGCCTCACTTGATCACCAGGATGTTCGGATGCGTAGCGAGCAAGAGCTGCGTGAACGTGTAGTCGAACGCGAAGATCGCCAGGAACGTGATCACGACGGCCTGGTTGACCGCCCTGCCGACGCCCTCGGCGCCGCCGGACGCGGACATGCCCTTGTAGCAGCACACGATCGCGATGATCGCCCCGAAGATCGTCGTCTTCAGGACCGAGCCCCACAGGTCGGTCGTCGAGGCGTTCGCGAACAGGGTCGCCCAGAAGGGGCCGAGCGGCTGGCCCTTGACGAGCTCGGCCAGCAGGCCGCCGAAGAGGCCGAACAGGATCGCGTAGATGTTGAACAGGCCGGTCACGATCATCAGGGCCAGGAACCTGGGCACGACCAGGTTCTTGATCGGATCCACGCCCAGGACCTGCAACGCGTCGAGCTCCTCCCTGATCTTGCGCGCGCCGAGGTCGGCGGTGATCGCGGTGCCGGCGACGCCCGCCAACACGATCGCGGTCACGTTCGGACCGATCTCCCGGATCGCGGCGAGCACGAAGATGCCGCCCAGCCTGTCCAGGGCGCCGAAGATTTCGAAGAAGTTCGCCGCCTGCAGCCCCGGCGCCGCGTAGCACAGGCAGACCGTCGAGACGAGCAACGGAAACCAGCACAGCCGCACAGCGAACAGGAACTGCGAAACGAACTCGCCTCCGTACGGATATGGCGGGCGCAGGGCGGACGAGATCGTCCGGCCCGTCAGGATCATCATGTCCCCGACTTCCTCGATCAGGTTCCGAGCCGGCAGGAACGCCCGCTCGGCTGCGCTGCGGACCATGGTCTTTGACGCCCCTCCTCTGGTGGCGATCGCGATCTGTACCGAACTCTACGCGATGCGCTGGCCAGACGCCACCGGCTGCTGTGCTCCCGCGGGCCAGCTGACCTCTGGGCGCCGCACCCGAGTCGGGGCCGCGTACCGCCGCACCGGTTCCAGCCTCGCCCCGCCGGCCGCTACGCCCACTGGTATCGTGGCCTCGCTGTGAGGGGAGGTAATGCGTCCAAGGCGGCCCTGCTCCTGAGCGCCTGCGCGGCGCTCGCTTCTGGCTGCGGAGGAGGCTCGCGCCAGGACGCAGGCGAACCGGACAAGACGTTCACCGTCGCCACCAAGGCAAGCTTCCCGACCGAGCAGTCGATCGTGAGGCCGGAGCTGATGACGGTCGAGGTGCGCAACGCGAGCGCCGCCACGATGCCCAACGTCGCCGTCACGGTCGACTCCTTCGACTACGCCTCCAGCTCTTCTGGCCTGGCCGACAACAAGCGTCCGGTCTGGGTGATCGAACAGGGTCCGGGCAGGGTCGCCGACCCGCCCCCGCAAAGCATCTCGATCAGCCCTCCCGGCGGCGGTCAGACCGCCTACGTGAACACCTGGGCGCTCGGCCCGCTCGCGCCCGGGCACGCGCGCACGTTCGTCTGGCGCGTGACCCCTGTCAAGGCGGGCACCTACACCGTCCACTACACGGTCGCCGCCGGTCTGGCCGGGCGCTCCAAGGCGCGGCTCGCAGACGGCTCGATCCCGCAAGGCCACTTCACGGTGTCGATCGCCCCGCGTCCGCCGGCAAAGCACATCAATCCGAACACAGGCCGACCCGCGCCCGGCCGCTACCCACCCCCGCCCTACCCGACGCCGCACCCCTAAGCAGCCCGCTGCGTGCGCGCGTGCGCAGAGCAACCGCTGCCGCGGGCGCCACGCCGCGGGCGCCACGCCACGCACTCGCGCAGCACCCTCGACAGTCGTCGTTTGGCCTGCTGTCGAAATAAGTTGATCCCGGTTTCGCCATACGAGCGACACGCAGAACCCGACTTGGGTCTACGATGCTGAGCGGCCTCATGCCCAACATCGCTACAGGAGGAATCGCCCCACAAATGCCCAGGAGCCGCCAGCAGAACGTCACCGCCGCCCAGTGGAGCGCCAACGGATCCGCGCTCGGCACCACCGATCTGACGCTGCCCGGGAACCAGGTGTTCGCGGCGAACGTGTTCAGCGCCAACCTGCAACGCCACCGCCTGCCCAAGCACGTCTATCGCGCCCTGCAGCGCACCTTGGAGCACGGCGAGGCGCTCGATACCACGCTCGCCGACGCGGTCGCCCAGGCGATGAAGGACTGGGCGATGGAGCGCGGCGCCACCCACTACACGCACTGGTTCCAGCCCCTGACAGGGTCGACGGCCGAGAAGCACGACTCGTTCTATGCGCCCGTCGGAGACGGCACCGCGATCGCCGAGTTCTCCGGCAAGGAGCTGATCCAGGGCGAGCCGGACGCGTCCTCGTTTCCGACCGGCGGCATCCGGGCGACGTTCGAGGCGCGCGGATACACCGCCTGGGACCCGACCAGCCCGGCGTTCATCTTGGAGAACCCGAACGGCGCGCTGCTATGCATCCCGACGGCGTTCACGTCGTGGACCGGCGAGGCGCTCGACCACAAGATCCCGCTGCTGCGTTCGATGGACGCGCTGTCGGGCGCTGCGATGCGAGCGCTCGACCTGCTCGGCTCAGGCGATGGGGCAGCGCGCGTATTCACGACCGTCGGTCCCGAGCAGGAGTACTTCTTGATCGACGAGCAGTACTACTTTGAACGACCCGATCTCCTGAACACCGGCCGCACCCTGTTCGGCGCCAAGCCGCCCAAGGGACACGAGCTCGACGACCACTACTTCGGCTCGATCCCGGAGCGGATCCTGGCCTGCATGATGGAGACCGAGCTGGAGCTCGCCAAGCTCGGCGTGCCCGTCAAGACGCGCCACAACGAGGTCGCGCCCAACCAGTACGAGCTGGCGCCGATCTTCGAGAACTCGAACGTCGGCTGCGACCACCAGCAGCTGACGATGCAGGTGCTCCAGAACGTGGCCCGGCGCTACGGCCTGGTCTGCCTGCTGCACGAGAAGCCCTTCGCGGGCGTCAACGGGTCGGGCAAGCACAACAACTGGTCGATGGGCACCGACACCGGTATGAATCTGCTCGATCCTGGCGACACACCACACGAGAACCTGCAGTTCCTGTTCTTCTGTATGGCCGTCATCCAGGCGGTCAACACCCACCAGGCGCTCTTGCGCGCCTCGATCGCCTCGCCCGGGCAGGACCATCGCCTGGGAGCCAACGAGGCGCCGCCGGCGATCATCTCGATCTTCTTGGGCTCCGAGCTCGAAAAGGTGTTCGAGGCGATCGAGTCGGGCAAGGCCCAGTCCTCCAAGCCCGGCTCGTTCCTCGGCCTCGGTACCCCGGTCCTGCCACCGCTGCCCCTGCACGGCGGCGACCGCAACCGCACCAGCCCGTTCGCGTTCACCGGCAACAAGTTCGAGTTCAGGGCGGCTGGCTCTTCGATGTCGCTGGCCCTGCCCAACACGGTCTTGAACACGATCGTCGCCGAGTCGATCGACGACCTGGCAGGAAAGCTGAAGACCGCCATGAAAGGGTCGGGCGGCCTCGAGAAGGCGGTCACGAAGGTCGTCAAGGAGAGCTGGGCCAAGAACAAGCGGGTGGTGTTCGGCGGAGACAACTACTCCGCGGAGTGGCACGCCGAGGCCGAGAAGCGCGGCCTCTACAACCTGCGCTCCACTCCCGACGCGCTGCCATGGCTCGTGGACAAGGGCACCGTGGCCCTGTTCAAGAAGTACAAGGTGCTCTCAAAGCGCGAGCTGGAGTCAAGGCACGAGGTCTTCTTGGAGCAGTACGCGACCAAGATCAACATCGAGTCCGAGACCGCCGCTTCGATCGCTCGCACGGCGATCCTGCCGGCGGCGGTGCGTTACCTCAACGAGCTGAAGATCGCTGACATGGAGGATCTGATCGGCGAGGTCGAGCCCCTGATCAAGGAGCTTCACTTCGCGATCCTCAAGCTCGAGGAGGTCAACCTCAAGGAGAACCAGGACGACTCGAACGCCGTCAAGTGGGCTGCCTATATGCACGACAAAGCGGTCCCGGCGATGGACGACGTCCGCGATGTGGCCGACCGCTTGGAGGGTGTCGTTGCCGATGACCTTTGGCCGTTGCCGAAGTACTCGGAGATGCTTTTCATCAAGTAGCGCGGGGTCGGAACAAAATTTTTTGCGGCCGGGACCCGCTAATGCGGGTCTTACGGACCGAAAAAATTTTGTTCCGACCCGCTTGGCTGATTTGGTGGGGTTGGTGGTTGGATGGGCGGCTTGCGGCGGCTTTCGCCGAGGACGCTGCTGGGGTTAACGCTTTCTGGCGAACTTCCCCGACGCCCACCCAGCTCGCGTCGCTATGGGCCTTGTGTCTTGCCGTCTTACTGACATCGTCGTCTATGAGTAGCGGCGATCCGGCTGCCGCGCTGCCGCGTACGGTCCGGCAGCGTGCGCCTCGGCGCAAGGGGCGCCGGGTGCAGCCGACCGTTCCTACCGATATGTGAACCGGCGCTCTGCCTGTTCTAGCCGTAGTCATCGCTCACGTAAAGGACGAGCAGCGCTCGTTTAGCGCGGCACAGTGTGCCTCACGCCCGCCGTGGTGGACCAGCTGACCGTCGTGCGGGTGATGGCAATCGAGTCGGGCTTGATGTCTCCCGTGGAAGATGACCCCAGCTCTCGTGGCTTGCCGAGCGAGCGGGGCAGCACGCGCATCAGGAGCACCTCCTGTTCTTGGCCGTCTGAGCCGATCAAAGCAGCCGTGCCGTCCGGGGCGATCGCGAAGTGGACTTCGGCATCGGGAGCCACGGGATCGCTGGGACTGTTTTCCGGGCTGGCGACGTTGAACTGGCCCGACTTTAGGACCCTGGTCCTGATGTTGACCCAGACGAACGAACTGTCCTCGGCGACGCCCCCTTCTTGGCGCGCCAGGAAGCCCAGTCGGTTGCCGCTGACGGCGAAGCTGTTGGCCGAAGTGAAGGCGCCAACGTCGCCGTCGTAAAGAACTTGCGGCCTGCGCTCCCCGGGCAGGCAGGCGTAGATCACCTGATGAGGCAGAGGATTTCTCGGGTCTGAGCGGTCGACGCGTTCTAGCGAGAACGCGCGGATCCCACGCTGACGAAACAGAGTCTGGCCTGACCAGCAGGTGGCTGGCCAGTCAGCGCGCGCGAACGCCGCCGGTCCGCTGCCGACCGCGACCCATAGCACGCCGATGAGCGCGGACCGCGCCAGCACCCGCCCGATCGGCCGGCTCCGGGAATGACGGTAGGTGATCTCGGCCGAGTCAGCGTCGCGATCAAGGCTCGGGCCGCGAGGCTGTTGACAAGGCATTTCCTCGGACATCGTGCGAGGAGTATCTCGCAATACGGACGGCGGACCTCTGCGCCGAAGATGCGCGCCGGACGCCTTGGTATCTGCTTCCCAAGCCAAGCGAGGTGCGGGGACCCCGACCTCGCACCGCCGCAACACGGACGACTCTCGATATAGCCCATCGAGATCGGCACATGTCCGCTTGAGTCGAGTAAAGCGGAGCACCCGCCTCGCTGCGCGCCCGTCAGCCGGCGAAGCCGGGTTCGGCTGCGATTGATCCTTCGGGAAGCGCCGCGGCGGCCACCTTGCGAGTCCGGCCGCCGAGATGCCGCGCCGCCCGCGTGTGCCTGTGGCTGAGATCGAGGCGCTGAAATGTGCGCCGTAGAGGATCCTGGGATGGGCCGCTGGGCTCGCAGGTGCGGCCTCGGGGCGTATGATCGTGTGATGAAGCTCTACGTCTGCTACGGCACCTTCTCCACGCCACGACCAGGCGGGCATCCCTGCGCCAACGCCTACCATGCGCTGCGCGACGCGGGATACGAGCCGGAGATCGTGAAGTCCTACGGGCTCGGGATTCTGCCGAGCGTCTTCAACCGCACGCGCGGCCGGCGCGAGGTCGAGCAACTCACGGGCAACCGCATGGTGCCCACGCTCGTGCTCGACGACGGCACCGTCGTCGACGGCTCGCGAGAGATCGTGGCCTGGGCGGAGCACAACGCTACGTAGCCAAGCCTGTTGCGAGCGCCGCTTTCTCGCAGAAGCGGAAAGGTAGCCTCATACAGGCCCACAGCACACCGATAGGGCGACCTGAGACCAAGTACGCGAAAAGCGGAGGGGTCCACATCGCCTACCAGGTCTTCGGCGAGGGCGGACATAGGCGGCATCGCCGTCCACATCGCTGCCCGTGTCAGCGCCCACGCGAATGCCCGCGAGCCGGTTGTGTCCAGGACCGGGAAGGATCTGGTGGCCGGGTCCGGGATCGAGTTCAGCGATCGCGGCGCTCACACGCTGAAGGGCGTTCCCGACGCCTGGCGACTGTACGCGGTCGGCGCTCAGCTAGGACCCGCGGGCGCCGCTCTCGGCGAACGAAGCTGAGGCCGCGCTTTCCGCGTCCCTCGACCAAGTCAGGCGGATGCCAGATGCCGATCGTCGTCTTGGGGCGGAATTGGGCATTCGGGACGCCGTGCAGCTCGCAAAGCGAACTGTTGTGCCGCTCGCGGAACGAGCACTCGTGTGCGCTCAAGTCATATTTGGTTTGGGGTGCGCTTATGTGGATCGCCGGGCGGGCTCCAGCGTCACGACGCGGGAACTGAAACCTCGGCCCGTAAGCGTCACGTCGAGCGGCACGTTGCCGAGGCGCGACAGCAGTGCCCGGTTCTGCGGGGAGAGGGCCGCGCGGACGTCGGTGCTATAGCCAGGTGCGATCGCGAAGCCGACGGAGGTGAGTCGCACTGTGCGGGTGCGGTCGTACAACACGCTCCGTGTGCCGCCGCGTCGAGCGACCAGCTTTTCTCGCACCCTGATCGTCGCCTTGACGCCGCCCGTGCAGACTCCCCCTTCGTCGTCGCAGCTGAGCACTAGTGAGATGCCATTTCTTGCCAG
>DATJWI010000242.1:0-3435 GCA_035501375.1 Solirubrobacteraceae bacterium | reverse complement strand
GCCAGCGGGAACGTGCCTTCCCAGCCGGGCAGGTTACGCGCGCTGGTGACGCTGCCGTCCTCGCCGATCGTTCCCGGCGAGCCGACCCCGATGCCGCCGAGGCGCGCCGGCTCGATCTCGGCCGCCAAGGCCGCGTCACGCAGCGTTACCTCGATCTCCGCGGCCACGTCCTCGGGGCCGCCGCTCGTCGGCGTGGCATGGCGGGCGGAGCCGAGCACCTTGTTGTCGTCGTCGACGATCACCGCCTGGATCTTGGTGCCGCCAAGATCGATCCCGCCGTAGAGAGCCACGAAGTCGATGATCGCGCATCGGTCGGTCGCGACGCCGGCCCGCTTAAGCGAGCGGTTTGGACCGGCCGACTCGGACCGTGGCTATTTGGACGCGGCCTGGGGGCGATCGGGGATCGCCGTGGAGCTCGGCTTGTGAGCTACGCTCGGGTTCGGCAGGCCAGCGATGCGGCCGATCAGCTGTTCCCACTGTGACGGGCTCAACTCGCCGACGATCGCCGTCGGGGCGGGAGCGGTTTTCCCGGCGCCGGCGGCCTGTCCGATCGCGACGCCACTGGCGCTCGCCTGCCTGGCCGCGTGCCCGACCGACGGGGGAAAGACGATCTCCAGGTAGTTGCCGTGATCGGCGCGCGCCGACGTGCTCGGGGCGCCCGGGTAGCGCATCAGGCTGACGATCCGGGCGGGCGCGTATTCGTCCTGGAGCGTCAGCAAGGTGCGGATGGTGGTGTCGGTGATAGTGCCCGCGCCCTGATGCCCGGCGATCGGAGTTCCGTTGATCGCGACGATCGCGACCGCATCGCCGGCGTGGCCTGACCGCACGTAGCCGACGGCGTCGTAGGCGCCGCAGCGCAGCGTGCCGACGGTCGGCTTCAGGCCGCTGCGTGCCAGGAAGGCGAGCACGGCCAGCGCACGCTTGTCGACCGCGCCGGAGGCGACTTCGTGGCGCGAGCAGGCCGACAGCGCGATGCCCGGGTCCGCGAGGACGGTGCGCTCCAGCTGGCTCTTGGAGAGCAGGAACACGTCGGTCGCGGTGGCGCCGAGCAGGCTCGGGTTGCCTTTCGCGCCCTGCGGGTGCAGGGCGGCGTCGAGCTGGGCCCAGTTCTCGAGGATGGCCCGGGGGTCGATCGTGCCCGAGTCGCCGGCGGGTCGGATCGCGAACAGGAGGTGGCCGTCCCGGGCGTTGGGCGGATCGCCGACACGCCCGAGCACGGTGCCCGCGGCGAGAACCGAACCGACGCGCAGGGGCTGACGGGCGCCCGTGTTCGACGACGCCCTGGCGTTTGCGACCGCCGCGCGCGCGTCCTGGTTGCCGGCGCCGGGATGGGCGAACACGCGTACCTTGCCCGAGCCGGTGTGCGACGGTCCGCTCAGCGACCCGGATCCACCGGCCGCGCCTTCGCCCTGCGTGGAGGCGCCGACGAGGGTGTCGCTCTTCGGCAGCATGTAGCTGTGGGCAAGCCGGCCGAGACCGGCATACGTGAAGACGTCGCCGTAGATGTCCTGCAGCTCGACGTACCGGCCCAGCTTGCGCGAATAGCCGAGCTTGATCACGCGCCCATCCTGGACCGCGACGGCCCGGGCGTTCGGTTCGCTCGTGACGTCGACTCCCTGCATTTGCGTTCCGGAGACAGTCGAGGCGCTCGCGGCCGCGCCCGGCGCCGGCGCGTCGGTCGAGCCCGGCGTCGCGGTCGAGCCCTGGGCTGCGACCGGGCCGGCGTTCGCCGACGCGGTCAGAGGACTCGCTCCAGCGGTCGCGCTCGATGCGCTCGGCAGCTGTCCCGCGGTGGCCGCGCCCCCACCAGACCCTGCTGCCGCCCGCGCCGCTTTGTGGGCGCTCCCGGGAAGCGCGATCGGTAGGCCCCAGGCGATGCGCTTGCCGGTGACCGGCGGGCGTCCGTCGATCATGCCCGTCAGGGTGGCGATCACCTGGCCGGGGTAGGCGGCGATCAGCTTTGCGCGCATCAGCACCGATTCGACGTACGCTTCGGAGTGGTTGTAAGCCATGATCGCGCCGCTCAGGTTGTGGGCGGCGCCGGCCGCGTTCAGGTAGCGGGCAGCGGCGAAGATCGCGTCGACCGGGTTGTAGGGGTCGGCGTAGCCGGCGTTCAGGGCGTCGACTCCGTATTGGAGCCAGGTGCCGGGCTCGAACTGCATCCAACCCTCGGCGCCGGCGCTCGACACCGACAGGTCCATGCCGTAGTCGGTCTCGATTTCGTTGATCGCCGCCAGGATCGGCCAGGGAACGTCGTAGCGCGCGGCGGCGGCCTGGTAGATGGGCAGCAGGAAGAGGGGGATGCGGTAGAAGTTGAGGGCCTGTGCCGAGGCAACGCCTGAGCTGTCGAGCAGTGCCGCCAGCGCGCCGGCCTGGGCGGCGACGAGCTGCGGCGGCGGGGCAACGTTGTTGGGAGCGTTGGCTTCGGCGCTCGTAGAGCCCTTCTTGCCCTGGCCGGAACCGACGCCCGTGGAGCCGGCCTTCGTGGTCGTGACGCTCGGGCTGGAGGGCTTGCTCGGGGTGCTGCGCTGCTTGCGGCGCACGACGACGGCCGGGGCTTCGGCCGAGCCCGCGCTCGGCGTGCCCGCCGGGGTCGTGGCTGGCTCGGGCATCGTTACGGCGCCTGTCGGCGTGGCGTTCGCCGTCGAGTCGGTCGTGGTCGTTTCGGTGGTCGTGGCCGGCGCTTCGGGGGCGCTCGTCGTCGTGGTCGTGGTCGTGCCCGTCGTGGAGGCGCCGCCTTCGGGGGTCGTGTTAGCCGGCGATTCGTTGCCGGGGCCCGTCGTGCCGGTGCCGGCTTCAGACCCGAGCGCGCCACCGGCGAGCGGCCCGCCGAGACCGGCGACCGTCAGACCGCCGCCGGCGAGAGCCGAGATCAAGATGCGCCACGACCGCATCAGGCGCGGCGTACCGTCACGTGGCGCGCTCACAGGCGAGCCTCCGGACAATCGGTTTTGGTCGGTGTAAAACCTGTCGTCGCGCGGTCGTTTGTGCTCATCACAGATCGTCGGTCGGCGCCGCAGACCCACGATCGCGGGGCACGCCGGGACTATTCATATCGGCACCCAACCACAAACCCGTAAAGGATTCGTAATCGCGCTGGCCGTCGACTCGACAGCGGCACCGTAGCGAGATTCCCGGCGGAACGTCGCAGTTTGCGCTGCAAACCCCTCCGACCGGTCTATTCTTTGTGGCCGAGGGTTTCTCAGTCACAGAGCGCCGGTCCCGGTCGAGAGCCGGGCGGGCGGACAGAAGAGAGAGAGGGTCGTCATGCTCGCAAAGTCCAAGCTTCGGATGGTCGCTGCCGCGCTGGCCGCCTGCGCGCTGGCGCTTGGCGCCGGCGCCACGGCGGCACAGGCCGAAGAGACCGTGACCATCACCAAGGCCGGCTTCTCGCCTGACGCCCTGGGCGTGCCAACGAACGTGTTCGGTAGCGCG
>DATJWI010000241.1:0-4350 GCA_035501375.1 Solirubrobacteraceae bacterium | reverse complement strand
CGCGCGATGACGCGCTCGCACTCGTACTTCTCCTTCGCGACCTGGCAGACGAGCATGTTGTCCTCGTCGTCGCCGGTCACCGCGATCACGAGATCGGCGCGCTGGATGCCGGCGCGCTCCAGGACCCACAGCTCGGTCGCGTCACCGTACTGGGCGGCGTGCTCGAACTCCTCCTCGATCGCCAGATAGCAGGCGCGCGAGGACTCGATCAGCGTGACTTCGTGATCCCTGTCGATCAGCTCGCGGGCCAGGTTGCGCCCGACCTTGCCGGCTCCGACGATGATCGCGTACATGCTTTGGCTCCTGTCCCTTCGAGCGACCGCGGGCCCGCTCAGGCCGGCTCGGGCTCGGGTTGCAGTGCGCGCTCGAACATCTCGATCGCGTGCTTGGTCGGCGAGATCGTGTCAAGACCCTGTTCGCCGTACCAGTTCGCGCGCGCGGGGTCCATCACGCGCACGATCACCTTCTCGACACCGAACCTGCGCTGGGCGATCTGGGCGATGATCAGGTTCGTGTTGTCGCCGTCGGTCGAGGCGATGAACACGTCCGCGCGCTCGATGCCGGCGGCGATCAGGGCGTCCGTCTCCAGGGCGGTGCCGACCGTGAACTGGCCTTCGGCGTCCTCCCAGCTGCGGCTCTGGCCGGCGTCGAGGCGCTCGTGGGAGAGCGGGTCCTCGTCGAGCACCGACACCTCGTGGCCGGCCGCCAGGGCCCACTTGGCCACCGCCGACCCGACCCGGCCGGCGCCGACGATCAGAACGAACACGAGGCCGTCTCCTTCCGACCGCCGCTAGAAGTCATCCCCGAAGGACTCATCGGTCGCACATTAGACGATGCGCAAGCGTTCTCAGCGACTGCCCGTAATGACCTGCTCGGCGGGCGTAGGCAGCGTTTCGTCGCCGGCGGCGGGGGCGGTCAGGATCACGCGGCAGGTGGCCTTGGCGACGACGTACTTGGTGATGTCGCCGACGAAGTCCTCGAGCGGCCCGCCGCGGCCGCCCAGGCGCGCGCCGCCGCGGATGCGCGAGGGCTCCTCGGAGGCGAGCACGATCGCCTCGACGCCCCTGCGCCGGGCCTCCTCGACAATCGCGTAGCCGGCGCGCCTGGTCCTGACGGTGGCGGTGGCGACGTGCACGCCGCTGTACTCCTCCCCCACCGCCCTGGCCCTGGCGAGCGCCTGCCTGGCGTGCGCGACCTGGGCCTCCGGTAGGCGCGCCTCCAACGGCAGGGACATCGGGATCACGAACATCCAGATGGCCTCGATCGTGGCCTCGTCGATCGCGGCCTCGTCGGTCTGTTCGCCGGCGACCAGCAGGGCCGCGGTCTGCACGATGTCGTCGTCCAGGCGCGTGCCCAGCAGGGGCACCAGGATCGAGCCGTAGTCGCGTTCGGGCGCCGGCTCCGCGCGCGTGAGCATCGCCGGTGCGACGGTCACCCGGCGCAGCAGCGAAGCGTCGTCGGCTTTGCGATAGATCACGTACAGCGCGATCCCGGCCGCCATCCAACCAAGGCCGACGTAACGGGCGGCTTCGTGCACGGCGAACACGCTCCCGAGGCCGACCGCCGAGAAGAGCGCGCCGAGAAGAGCCGGCAGCGGCAGCTCGCCGCCCCTGACCCTGACCGTCAGCGGGATCCTGTAGGGGCGGTCGCGCTCGGGCTCCGAGTAGCGCAGCTTGCAGATCGAGACGTGCGCGATCGTGAACGCGAGCATCGCCCCGAACGCGTACAGGCCGACCAGGAAGTCGAGGTCCTCGGAGGCGGCCAGGCCGGCCGCGATCAGGCCGGCGAGCACGATCAGCACATATGGGGTCGAGCGGGTCGGGTGCAGTCGCCCGAGCCCGCTTGGGATCTGACGGTTCGTCGACAGCGAGTAGGCCAGGCGTGAGAGGCCAAGCATCGCCGAGTTGGCGGCCGCGATCAACGTCAGCGTGGCGAGGGCCGCGACGATGTAGCGCAGGCTTTCGGCCAGCCAGGCCGGTTTCATCTGGGTCACGATCCCGACGACCGGGTCGTTCAAATAGCGGTTGGCCAGCTCGGTGCTGGTGCCGTGCACGGGCAGCGCGGTCACCGCCACGACAGCGATGCCGACATACCCGATCACGACGGTCGCGGCGCCGCTTGCGACCATCCGCTTCAGGCCGGCCCTGCCGATCCGTACCTCGCCGGCCACGCCGGCCGCCGACTCGAGGCTGGTGAACGCGATCGCGGCGACCGTCAGAGCGAAGACGAAGCTCGACCAGGTGGGCGCGCTGCCGAGATGGATCGGGTCGAGCAACGTGTGCGGATCGAAGAACAGGGCCAGGCCGAGCACGACGATCAACAGCTGCAGCGCCAGGTCGGCGATCACGAGCATCCCGACGCGCCACGCCCGCCGGCTGCCGAAGCCGCGGATGTTGGCGAGCACGACCCCCGCGATGAACGCCAGCGACAGCAGCAGCGCCTCGTCGCTCTCGCCGAGCGGATGCCAGAACACCTTGAGGTACTGCGTCGCCGAATAGGTCGTGACGGCGATCAGGATGATGTAGTCCAAAAGGACCGCCCAGCCGGCGATGAAGCTGACGAGCTCGTTGAAGGCGTATCTCGCGAACACGGTCGCGCCGCCGCGATCCTGGTGCAACGATGCGCCCTCGGCGTACGTCAGGGCCGCGAGCACGAAGAACAGCGCGGCCAACAGGAACACGAGCGGGGTCAGTCCGAGCGCATGGCCGGCGATGACGCCGAGCGAGAAGTAGATCGCGCTCGCAAGCGACGTATAGACGATCGCGAACAGCCTGGGCGAGCCGATCGAGCGCCTTACGATCACCCTCGACCTGGGCGCCGGCCGATCGGGGATCGCATTGGATCCCCGATCGGTCACGGTGGCGCGTTCGGGCGGCGCCGCCTCACTCCCAGGCTCCTGCTCTGGCCCCTGTGCGGCGGCCTCTGGAACTTGGCTGTCCGCCGCCGGGCCCTCGTCGTCGGGCCCGCTCACGTCTGGCTTCCTTTGCGCTTCAGGATGTACAGCCGGCCGGCGCCCGCAGCGACAAAAAGCAAACCCAGCAGCAGCCTCGGCGAGAGGACGCTTCCGCCCTGGCCGATCGCCTGCGCGAGCAGCGCCACTCCGATCACGGCCATCAGCAGCGACAGGATCAGCGTGCTCGCGCGGTGAATGCCTCGACCTGTCATCTCTTCGCTGAGCTTAGGCTCTCGCGAGGATCAGACAGGTCGAGACGAATCAGGCAATCAGCGGGATGATCAGGATCGCGACGATGTTGGCGACCTTGATCATCGGGTTGATCGCGGGGCCGGCCGTGTCCTTGAACGGGTCGCCGACCGTGTCGCCGGTGACCGACGCGGCATGGGCCTCAGACCCCTTGCCACCGAAGGCGCCGTCCTCGATCAGCTTCTTGGCGTTGTCCCAGGCGCCGCCGCCGGCGGTCATCATGACCGCGAAGAAGAAGCCGACGACGATCACCCCGATCAGCAGACCGCCGAGCGCCTGTTCGTCGATCAAGCCGACGATCAGGGTCAGGCCGATCGGCAACAGCGACGGCAGGATCATCTCGCGCTGGGCGGTCCTGGTGACGATGTCCACGCACCTGGCGTAGTCGGGCTCTTCGGTGTAGTCCATGATCCCCGGGTGCTCTTTGAACTGGCGCCTGACCTCCTCGACGACCGCGCCGCCGGCGCGACCGACCGCCTCGATCGACAGCGACGCGAACAGGCATACCATCAAGCCGCCGAGCAGCAGGCCGATCAGGACGGGCGGTTCGTTGATCCCGAAGGAGATCAGATGTCCGGCCTTGACCTCCAGTTCTTTCTGGAACCCTGCGAACAGCACGATCGCCGCGAGCACGGCTGAACCGATCGCGTAGCCCTTGGTCACCGCCTTGGTCGTGTTGCCGACGGCGTCGAGCCGGTCGGTGACCTTGCGCACCTCCTCGGGCAGGTCCGCCATCTCGGCGATCCCGCCGGCGTTGTCGGTGATCGGCCCGAAGGCGTCCAGGGCGACGATCAGGCCCGTCAGCGACAGCAGCCCCATCACGGCGACGCCGATGCCGTAGATGCCGGTGACGCCGCCGCCCGCCAGCTTCCACGCGCCGAGCACGCCGAGCACGATCACGAGCGCCGGCAGGGCCGTCGCCTGCAGGCCCGATCCGAAGCCCTGGATGATGTTGGTGGCGTGGCCGGTGATGGAGGCTTTGGCGGTCTTCTTCACCGGTGAGAAGCGGGTCGAGGTGTAGTAGTCGGTGATCAGGAACAGCAGCGCCGTCACGCCGATGCCCACGAGCGAGCAGAGGTACAGCCGGCCGACGCTCGGGCCCTTGCCGTGGAGCGTGACGATGGTGCCGGTGGCCGGGTGCACGATCG
>DATJWI010000240.1:0-15729 GCA_035501375.1 Solirubrobacteraceae bacterium | reverse complement strand
AATCGCGGACGGCCTGAGCAGGGAGCTGTGCAGGTGGGGCAAGGTCGCCGTCGTCTATCCGGAAGCCGGCGCGGGCGCACGCGGGAGCGCGGGCGCGAGCGCAAGCGAGAGCGCGGGCGCGACCGGCGCGGCCGGCGCGGCCGGGGCCAGCGCGGGCGCGAGCGGCGTGGCCCGGTTCGGGCCGGTCCTCGAGCGGCTGGAGCGTGGGCACGACCAGGTCGTGATGCTGTGCGGCGGCGATGTCGGCGGAGCCGGCTGGGATGAGTTCTGTCTGGCAAGGGCCGACCGGATCGTGGCGCTCGTGGACGGGCGCGACGGCGGCGAAGGGAGCCCAGGCTGGAGCGCCGCCGTCGCCGGCGGCGGCGACAAGGACGCCGCCGGGAGCATCGGCGGGGGTGGCCGAGTCACGGGAAGCTTGAAAGGGTGCGATCTGGCGGGCTACGGCGTGGAGCCCGGATCGGGGGCTTTGGCCGGCTGGATAGAGCGGCTGGAGCCGGCCGGCGTCTACGCGATCAGGACGGAGCAAGGCTGGCGCGAGGAGGACCTGGCAAGGACGGCGAGGAGGCTGGCGGGCAGGGCGGTCGGGGTCGTGCTGAGCGGCGGCGGCGCCCGCGCGTTCGCCCATATCGGGGCTCTGGAGGTACTGCTCGGCGCCGGCTTGACGGTGGACAAGGTCGGCGGTGTGAGCATGGGCGCGTTCGTCGGCGGCCTTTTGGCAATGGGCTATGGCGGCGAGCAGATCGACGCGTGCTGTTACGAGGAGTGGGTCAGGAGGAACCCGATCAACGACTACACGATCCCGAGGCACAGCTTGGTCAGGGGCAAGAAGGCCGAGGCGATGACAGAGCGCGTGTTCGGCGAAGTCGGGATCGAGGAGTTGCCGAGACCGTTCTACTGCGCGAGCGTGAACCTGAAGGGCAATCGTTTGGTGATCGACAGGAGCGGCCCTCTGGTGGAAGCGGTAAAGGCGAGCATGTCCTTGCCTTTGATCGGCCCGCCGCGGCGACGCCCGAACAGTGACGAGCTGCTGATCGACGGCTCGCTGCTCGACAACCTGCCGCTGGCGCCGATGAGCGCGGCCGGCGAGGGGCCTGTCCTGGCGATCGACGTCAAGGGCGGCGAGGAGCGCGTACGGCCCGGCGGCAGCGGTGGTGGACCTGGTGGCGCTGGACCCCGGGGCGTCCCCGACGCCAGCGGACCGCCCGAGGAGCCGAGACACGCCGCACCCGAGGGCTCGACCAGCGAGGAGCGTGCCTGGCGGGCCGGCGTGGACCACACCCCCACTCCCCGCCGCCCGCGCCTGCCGGCCCTGCCCGAGACGATGGCGAGGATCGCGTTGCTGTCGAGCGCCAACACCGACGAGGCGGCCCGGCGGCTGGCGGACCTGGCGATCAGAGTGCGGGTGCCGGGGGTCGGCCTGCTCGAGTTTCACCAGATCGACGCGGCCAAGGAGGCCGGCCGCGCAGCCGCGCTCGCGGCGCTAGAGGGCGCCCCGAGCTGGCTGACCGGCGGCGAGACCGGAGCGAGCGAGCTGTCGGGGCGGCGGACTGTCGTGCGGGTGTGAGGCCGGGGAGAGATTCAGTCGAGCACGTCGGGGACGAGCCGGAGACCTTGGGATCGCGCCGCTCGGTGCAGGCGCCGGTCCCAGGTGGCCAGGACGAGATCGTCGTGCGGGATCGTGAGCGCCGCCGCCAGGTGCAGAGCGTCGAGACTGCGCAGCCCATGCTCGATGGCGAGCTTCGCGGCGTCTTCGACCAACACCTGGTCGACCTCGACGGCACCGAACGCAGGCCACTCCTCTCGTACGACCTTGGTCGCTGCCGCACCAACGCTGAGACCGACGGCGCGGAGGGTCTCGACGAAACCGATGCGGCACGTGAACCAGCTGGTCGCACCAGCCATCGCGTCACGCACGGTGTCGCTGCCTGCCTCCGAGACATAGCGCTTGACCAGCGCGCTTGCGTCCAGGTAGAGGTTCAGCGCTCGGCGTCCCGCTCGGCCAGCACCAGCGAGGACGCGCTGATACGGGTTTTCACGAGCCGGGGCGCCCGGGCAGGGCGTCTGCGGGTTGGAAGCGTCAGGCGCCCCTGCGCCACCAAGCGCCGCAGGCGGTCACCCTCATCTGAGGACCCGGCCGGGACGATGTCGACCAAGGGTTTGCCGCGAACCGTCACGCGCACCTCTTGGCCGCCCGCAGCCTCGCGCAGAGTCTCGCTCAGGGAAGACTTCAGCGCCCGAACGCCGATTTCGCGCATGTGGCTACTATACCAACTATGAGGCCACAATGGGCCGGTGCGCGGGTCTCGCTCAGGGCGCCTTGGCCAGGTAGTGGCGCCCGACCTTGACCTCGACTTTGCGGTGGTTGACGAGGTTGGTGACGGCTACCTTGTCGCGTGTGACCTTGATGTAGGTGCCGTCGCAAAGGTCCTCGGTCAGCCATTCGGTGCCCTGGACGGCCCCGGCTGCGTAGTTGCCCTTGGTCGAGAATTTACCGTGGGCGTTGGCCCACAGTTTGCGCACGACATGGCTTCCCGAGGCCGCCGCCCGGGCGGCCGGGGCGCCCGGCAACGTCGCCGCCAGGGCACGCCGAGCGCCCGGTGTGGCCGCCCGCGTGGCAGACGATCCGTCCAGCGCGCTTATCCGCGCGGCGGCAGGTCCGCCGAGTTCAGCCTTGTGCGCGCGCTCACGGGCGGTCGGACAGACCGTGAAGTTGCCGCCCGTCAGTTCGGCGATGACGAGGCCGTTGGGGCCCTGCCTGAGGATGAACTCGCCCTGGAAGAATTGGCCGGTCTGGGTCTTGCCGCCCGGCTCGGCCGTCGTCACGCTGACGGTCCCGTGCGTGGCTTCGATGATCGATCCGAACGGGATCTGCTCGAGCGTCGATAGGGGCACGAACTTAGAGGTCCCCGGGAGCTTCACCATGACGACCCCTGACACCGGCGCCACGTTGCCGGTCCTGGCCAGGACGGGCGGAGGGACTCTGGGTGGCGGCGGACTCACGAGCGGCGAGACGAGAGGCGTGGTCGCCGGTTTGACGGCCGGTTCGGGTTCTTTGCCTGGAGGCGGTTCCACGGCCGGCACCTGACGCTGGAACTCGACCACATCGTGGTCGTTCTGACCCGCGACATACACATTCTTGGCGTCAGGGCTGACGGTAACGCGGCGAGCGCCTGCAATTCCCTTGATGCCGGTGGTGTCGCACGTAGTGAAAGGGGCTTTGCCAAGGCATTCGTATGGCGATTCGAGGGGCGTCAAAGCTCCGGTTTCGGCATTTCGATCAAATGCTGCCTCGTCGTCTTCGAATGCGCTGCTGACGTAAACGCTTTCGCCTCCGGGGCTGATCGCAACACCGAGTGCGCGTTCCAAACCCTTGACCTGGCTGCAGCCGGCTTCGGCAGGGGCGTTCATGGCGCACGCGTTCGGGCTTGCCAGCTGTGCCAGCGCGCCGGAAGGTTCGCGCCAAAACTCGAGGACGGCGTTGTTTTCGCTGGAATTCGCGTAGACGTTGCGACCGTCCGGGCTGATGACCAGGCTCTCGGGCCCCTTGATCGCAACACCCGGAGCGCATTTGGTGTTGAACGTGCTGATGCAGCCTTCGGCCCCGGAGAGCTGTTTGAGAGCGCCTTCTTCAGCGGTATCGCGTTCGAACGCGACGATCGCGCCTTCGCCATTCGTGGCGCCCGCCGCCACGTAGACGTTCTTCCCATCTGGACTCACGACCACGCCGATCGCCCGTTCGAGTCCGAGCGCTTTTTCGGTGTTGCATCCGGTCAGGCCGGTGCTGCCGCTGGTGATGCAGTTGTTGGCGCCCGTCAGCTGTTTGAGCACACCCGTTTCGGTGTTGCGCGAGAACTCGGCGATCGCTTCGTCCGAATAAGCGGCGGTGTACACGTTCTTGCCGTCGGGACTGACCACGATGCCGTACGGGCTGTTCAAGCCGCCCGCATTGTGCACCGCGCATTCGGTGTTTTCCCGGCTTATGCAGCCGATCTCGGTGAGCAGACCGGTTTCCGAGTTGCGGCTGAATTCGACGAGGCTGTTGGTGCCCTGCGTCACGGCGTATGCGTTGGCGCCATTGGGGCTGATCGCGATCGCCGCAGGGTTGCTCATCGCGATCGCTTCGGTAGTGGCGTTGGTCGGAGAGCACGATTCAGCTTTGGCGGTGATGCAGCCGATCTCGGTAAGTGAGCCGTCCGCCTGGTTGCGCGCGTACTCGACCAGAGCGCCATTGACCGCGACCGAGTACACGTTCTTGCCGTCTGGGCTCACCTGGGCTTCGTACGCCGCGTTGATTGCTTCTTTGGGGAGGATCGTGCCGCAGCCGATTTCAGGCTGGTGAAAGCCTTCTTCGCCGACGCAGTTGAAGGGTTCGGCCAGCTGTGAGAGCGAGCCGATCGGTGGCGTCGCCCCCGCCCGCGTGGGGGCCACCAGGCCGAGGGCCGTGACCACCAACGCCGCGAGCCCCGCGAGCCCTGCCGCCAGCGCCAAGCTCCGCGTCTGCGCGCGGCGGTACGAGGGCTCGTGGTCTGCTCGTGCGGTTAGCATCGTCCCGGTGCTCGCGGGCATCATGACAGGACAGCGCTGAGATGGGTCGCACCGGGTGGCGCCAGCGCAAGGCGACGCTGCTGATCGCCGTGGCCGTCTTGGCGGCCGGCGTAGGCGTGGTCGGCTACGCGACGCACGTGTTGAGACGCACCGAACTGCAGACGATCGACGCCAGATTCTCGATCAGGGGGCCACAGAAGCCGCCATCGAACATCGTGTTCGTAGCGATCGATCCCGAAGCCGAACAGGAACTGGAAGCCAGACATCTCGACTTCCGCTCGCCGCTGCCACGCAAGTACGACGCCCAGGTCGTCGACCGGCTGCGCGAGGCCGGGGCAAAAGCGATCGCGATGGACATGGAATTTACACAGCAGACGAACCCGGCAGAAGACAATGCGCTGATCGAAGCGATCGGCCGGGCTCACGGGAAAGTGGTGCTTGCCACGGTGAACGTCGAACCTGGCGGCGCGACGAACATATTTGGCGGAGAACCGCTACTGCGCGAAATCGGGGCGCGGCCGGCGGAGGTGCGGCTGATCCCTCTCGATTCCGATGGCGCGGTCCGGCGATTTTCCTACTCTTACAACGACCTCGGCAGCTTCCCGGCGGTCTCCGCCGAAGTCATGTCGGGCAAGAAGGTCCCTGCCTCGACATTTGAGAACGGCACGCTGCCGATCGACTATGTAGGCCCACCGGAAACGTTCGAGAGGATCTCATATGCGAAGGTCCTACGAGGAGACTTTCCGGCTGGATTCTTTGCCGGCAAGCTGGCGATCGTTGGTGCCTCCTCGCCGATCCTGCAGGACTTGCACTCGACCTCGACCACGGGCAGCGTCGACATGCCAGGCCCCGAAATCTGGGCCAACGCGACGAACACCCTGCTACAGGGCGTCCCTTTGACCGACGCCCCGGCCTGGCTCGACATCCTGATGATCGTCCTGCTCGGGATCGCCGCGCCGCTGAGCAGCCTGAAGCTGGCCAGGTGGCGCTCGATGCTCAATGCGGCCGCCCTTGCGGCGGTATTCACGGTGGCGATCCAGATAGCTTTCGATAACGGCTGGATCCTTACTTTCGTTTACCCTCTACTCGCGCTCGCGGTCGGCACGCTCGGCACGCTCGCGGTCCTGTACCTCATCGAGGCGATCGAGCGCGAGCGCGTCCACGACCTGTTCTCGCGGTTCGTACCGGCCGACGTCGTCGATCAGGTCGTGGCGAGCGCCGGCTCAGACCTGCGCCTCGGCGGGGTCGAGCTTGACTGCACGATCCTATTCAGCGACCTGCGCGGTTTCACGAGCTTCTCGGAGACGCAGCCGGCGGCGAAGGTGATCGAGGTCGTCAATTTTTATCTTAATGAAATGACCGAGGCGATACTTGCGGCCGGGGGCACACTGATCGCCTACATGGGCGACGGGATCATGGCCGCTTTCGGCGCCCCTCTGCCCCAGGACGACCACGCCGACCGGGCTCTGCGGGCCGCCCGGGAGATGATCGGGCCGAGGCTGGACCGCTTCAACGCGTGGCTTGCCGAGCAGGGCCACGCGAGCGGCTTCGCTATGGGAGTCGGCCTGAACAGCGGGCCGGTGATGGCGGGCAACGTCGGCGCCGAGCAGCGGGTCGAGTACACCACGATCGGCGACACCACCAATACCGCGTCGCGGCTGGAGGGCATGACCAAGGGCTCGGGCCACATGCTGTTCTGCGCGCAGTCCACCTACGACCGCCTCCATGACCGCCCTTCGGACCTGACCTTCGTCGGCGAGTTCGAGGTCAGGGGACGCGAAGCCAAGCTGCCGGTCTGGACGCTCGCCAGGGCGCCTTCCGCGAACTGAGCCTTCTTCCGAATCGGGGTGTTGCGCGCGCGTACGTGCGCGCAACACCCTCACTTTTTGGATCGCATCTTCTCGCCCAGCCGATCAGGCCCGGCCGGGGGCCGCGGGCCGAGGCCTACGCTTCGGTCCGCCCCCCGGAAGAGACAGCCTCAGGATCGTGCGGTGCACGGTGCCCAACTGCTTGCCCAGTGGACCGGTGTTGTAGGGCAGGCCATACTTCCTGCACACCTCTCGGACCCTCGGGGCGATCTCGGCGTACCTGCTTGAAGGCATGTCCGGGTAGAGGTGGTGCTCGACCTGGAACGACAGGTTGCCGGCCATGAAGTGAAACAGCGGGCTGCCTTCGATGTTCGCCGAACCCAACATCTGCCTCACGAACCAGCCGCCCCGTGTCTCGTTCTCGACCTCGCGCTGACTGAACGTGTACGTCTGGTCCGGAAAATGCCCGCAGAAGATGATCCCGTGAGCCCACACGTTCCGGACGATGTTCGCCGTGAAGTCGGCCGCCAGCGTTGCCTTGAACGCCTGCTTGGCGGACTCTGAGACCGGGGCCGCGACACTTGACTTCGGCCGCGATGCGGCAGGCCACAGCCCGGGCCTCGCCCGCCGCCAGCCGCGCTTGGCGCTCGCCTTGGCCGACCTCGACCGGCCAAACCTATTGGTCGCCGGCGATCGGTCCGCAGCCTCCTCCGTCGCCGTCAACGCCGCCGCCGCCGCGCCGGCCACGGCCGCCGACAGCGCCGGGAACGCGATGTAGTCCTTGACGACCTGCTTTCTTGCCTTCGCGCCGATCGCCTTCAGCTCCGAGAGCGCCTGTCGCTTCGACTTTTCACCCTTTTTGATCGCCTCGTAGTTGATGTCGTGCAGGGCGACGCCCCACTCGAAGAAGCCCATCAGGAGCAGGTTGAACAGGGGCTGCAACAGGTACACCGGATACCACTTCTGTTGCGGGTCGATCCGCATGATTTCATAGCCGAGGTCCCTGTCCTTGCCCCTGATGTTGGTGTAAGTGTGGTGCTCGTAGTTGTGCGAATGCCGCCACGCCTCCGCCGGCGAGGCGGTGTCCCAATCCCAGGTCCTCGAGTTGATGTCCGGATCGTTCATCCAGTCCCACTGGCCGTGCATCACGTTGTGGCCGATCTCCATGTTCTCCAAGATCTTCGCCACCGACAGCGCCGCGGTCCCCGCCAGCCAGGCGCCCCTGTTGCGCGAGCCGAGCGTCAGAAGAGCTCGAGCTCCCACGACCAGGCGCCGGTGCAACGCGATCGTCGAGCGTATGTATTGCGCGTCGCGCTCTCCCAGGTCGGCCCGGACCTCGTCGCCGATCGCGTCGAGCTCCTTGGCGAGCTCCTCGAGTTGCTCCGGCGTCAGTCGCGCCAGCGGGCTGTCGGCGGACGGGCCCTCGGCCAGGGGACCATCGGCCGGCGGGCTCTCGCCGACGGCGTCCGAGTAGGTATCTGCCGGGGTTGTCGCTATCGCCATCTCGACTCCTTTTACTCTCTTTTACGATTCAGCTGTCCGCCGGCGTTTCGCCGACCTACAACTCGATCTCGACTGGGCCCTCGGGCGCGTTGATACACGTTTGCACAAGCTCTCCGTCCTGGCCGAACACGTCTCCGGTGCGCAGGTCCCGCACGCGCCCGGACCTCAGGCGTCCGACGCAGCTGTGGCAGATCCCCATGCGACACCCGAACGGCAACGCCGCGCCCGCGGACTCCCCCGCCGCGAGGATCGGCTCGCGGCCGTCGCTGACCGCCTCCACCCCGCTCTTACAGAACCGGATCGTCCCGCCTTCGCCGAGCGCGCTCTCATCCAGCCGGCCACCCGGGCCGAAGCGCTCGACGTGCAAGCGCTCGGGGATGCCCTCCTCGCGCCAGTGCTCCTCGAACGCCTCCAGGAGGTCCGGCGGCCCGCACAGGAACGTCTCACGAGAGCGCCAGTCCGGGCACAGCCCGTCCAGGTCCGCCGGCTCCAGCCGGCCCCGCTCGCCGCTGATCCAAGCGTGCAGCCCGTATCCGGCGTTGCGTGCGGCCAAACCGCGCAGCTCGCCCGCGAACGCGATCTGGCCCGGCTCACGCGAGCTGTGTATGTGAACGACGTCGCAGCGGCCATCGGCCCTGGCCTGGCCGCCCGCTGGAGCCCCGCCGTTTGCGAGCGCCCGGCGGCCCACCACAGCGCTCTCTCCCGCGAGCGTCCCGCGGCAGGCCAGCTCCCTGACCATGCTCACGATCGGCGTGATCCCAGAGCCGGCGCTCACGAACAGCAGCCGCTCGGGCGTCGGCTCTGGCAAGGTGAACGTGCCTTCGACGCCGCCCAATCGCACGATCGCGCCCGGCTCCAGGCGCTCGCACAGGAACGGCGAAACCCTGCCTCCTGGCACGAGCTTGGGCGTGATCGAGATGCAGCCGTCGGGCCTGGCCGGCTCGGAGGTCAGGGAGTAGGCGCGCCAGTGGTGCCTGCCGTCGACCGCGACGCCGAGCCTCAGGTACTGCCCGGCCCGGTGTCCCGGCCACTCCCAGCCCGGCTTGATCAGGACGGTCACGGCGTCCGCGCTCGCGGGCGCGACGCCGACGACGCGCCCCTTCAGTTCCCGCGTCGACCACAGCGGATCGACCAGCTCCAGGTAGTCGTCGGGCGCCAGCGGGAAGGTGAACGAACGCACGAGTCTCAAGGCCTGCCTGCGCAGGGCCGGGACCTGGGGCACGGCGCCGCGTTCAGCCATTGGTGCTCTTGAAGATCATTACGCCGGCCTATGTTACCTCATCCGAGGGAACATAAAACGTGGTAGTCTATGTGGCGTATGGCACGAGGGGCAAACGGGGCCGAGGCGGCCTCGACGACTACGCGCGGCGACTCGCGTAAGGCGAGCGCTGGGAACAGCTCGAATGGCTATGACCTGACGGTCGAGCAGCTGGCCGCCGAGGTCGGGATGTCTGTGCGCAACATCAGAAACCACCACACCAGGGGCCTGTTGCCGCCGCCGGAGGTACGGGCCCGAGTCGGCTACTACAACTCAGATCACGTCGCCCGGTTGAAGCTGATCCAGGACCTGCAGGCCGACAGCTTCAACCTGGCCGCGATCAAGCGCCTGTTGAGCGCCTCCGACGGCCTGGCCGAAGGCCTGCTCGGACTGCGCCGGGCGGTGACGACCCCGTTCGAGCCCGAGACGCCCGAGGCGATCACCGGCACCGAACTGGCCGAGCGCTTCCCGGGGGCCACCGGCAAGGACGCCGAGCGTATCCGCAAGCTCGGCCTCTTGGTGGCGCTCGGCGACGACCGCTTCGAAGTCCCGAGCCCGGCGCTCTTGAGGGACGCCGAAGAGGTGGTCGCGCTCGGCATCCCTTTGCCGGCCGCGCTCGCGCTCGTCGAGCGCGTCAGCCGCGACTGCGAGTCGATCTCCAGAGCCTTCACCAAGCTGTTCCTGCGCGAGCTGTGGGAGCCGTTCGAGAAGGCCGGCCGGCCCGACGAGCGCTGGGACGAGCTGATCGAGGCCGTCGGCTCGCTGCGGGGCCTGGCCTCGGAGGCGCTGCTGGCGCTCTTCAAGCAGCGCATGACCGCCGAGCTGGAGACCGCCTTCGGCAAGGTCATCGAGCACCAGGCCAAGCGCTCGAAGTAGTAGGTCCTCTTTTGGGGGTCCGAAGTAGTAGGTCCTCTTTTTTTGGGGTGTTGCGCGTGCGCGCACGCGCGAGTCAGGCCATTTTGGAAAGCCCTCACAGCCCCGGTCACACTCCTGCGACACTCACGCCGCCCAGCAGCAGTACGTCCACGATCGTCGTCGGACCAGAGGCACACCCGCCCGGCCTCACGCCGGCCGGGCGCCCATCCCGACGAGCCTTACACTCCGGCCCGCGAGCCGCCCAACTCGAAGCGCACGCCGGTCAGCTCTTCCGAGACCTGCCACAGCCGCGCCGACACGTCCTGGTCGCGGGCGGCCCGGTTGGGCGTGACGACGTGCGGATGCCCGCGCAGCTCGAAGAAGCCGTCGGGACCGACGAACTCGCCTCCCTGGAGGTCCGGATACGTGGCCGCGTACAGCGTCGCCAGGGCGCCCGCATCGGCGCTCTGGGCGGCGATCGCGTTGGTGAACCTCATGACCGCCCGGTCGATCAGCGGCGGTGCGGTGGTCTGCAGGTTGGTCGCCGAGTAGCCGGGATGGGCGGCGACGCTCTTGACGGTCGAGCCGGCCGCGCGCAGGCGCCGGTCCAGCTCGAGCGCGGTCATCAGGTCGGCGAGCTTGGACTGGCCGTAGGCCCGCCAGCGCGAGTAGCGGCGCTCGGACTGAAGGTCGTCGAATTTGATCTTGCCGGTGCGGTGAGCGATGCTCGACAGCGCCACCACCCTCGCGTCCGTCCGCCCTTCCATCGCGCCGATCAGGCGGCCCGTCAGAGCGAAGTGGCCGAGGTGGTTGGTGCCGAACTGCAGCTCGAACCCGTCGGCGGTCTCGCCCCGCGGCGGCGCCATCAGGCCGGCGTTGTTGATCAAGAGGTCCAAGCCGTCGTGCGCAGCCAGATAGCCGTCGGCGAACTTCTGGACAGAGGCGAGGCTGGACAGGTCGAGGCTCGCCAGCTCCACGCGGGCGTCCGGTGCAACCGCCTCGATCTCTGCGACCGCGGCTTCGCCCTTGGCGGCGTTGCGGCAGGCGAGCACGACGTGGGCGCCGTGCCCGGCCAGCTCGCGCGCGGCCACCAGGCCGAGGCCGCTGTTGGCGCCGGTCACGATCGCGACACGGCCGCTTTGATCCGGAATCTGCTCGCTGGTCCACATGGTCGGATCAGAATATCCGGCTCGAAAGCGCCAGGCGCGCGGCGGCGTGGCCGGGCACGCCGTGGACCGCCCCGCCGGGGAAGGCGGCGGCGCTGGCGATGTAGCATCCGCGCAGCGGCGTTCTGTAGGGGGCGAGCGAGCGGACGGGCCGGAACAGGACCTGACCGAGCACGTAGCTGCCGCCGCCGACGTCCCCGTTCACGAGGTTCGCGTTGCGCTCCTGGAGCTGGCCCGGCGTCAACACGTGCCTGGCGAGGATCAGGTCCCGGAAGCCGGGCGCGTAGCGCTCGACGTGGGCCTCCATGCGCTGCACGTGGCGCTCGCCCTCGGACTCCCAGTCGAGGCCGGTCGGGCCATGGGTGTAAGCCCAGGCGGTGTGCCTGCCTGCGGGTGCCCGGGAAGGGTCGGCCAGAGACTGCTGGCCCAGCAGCATGAACGGCCGCTCCGGGAGCCCGTCTTTCATCGCCGCGGTCGTCGCCAAGACCTCGGACGCCAGGCCGCCGAGGTGGACCGTGCCGGCTTCGCGGGCCTGAGGCGCGCTCCACGGAATCGGCCCGGACAGCGCCCAATCGACCTTCAGGGTCGCCGGCCCGTACCTGTAGCGGCGCAGCGCCTTCGCGTAGCGGCCCGGCAGCGCGTCCCCGGCGAGCCGCGCCAGGGCGTGCGGCATCACGTCGGCGATCGCCAATGGCGCGCTCAGCCGCTCGCCGCCGGCCAGCTCGACGCCGACGACGCGGCCGCGCTCGGCCACGATGCGAACGACCTGGGCGCCCGTGCGGACCTCGCCGCCCAACGCGGCCAGATAGGAGAGCAGGGCCGCCGCCAGCCTGCCGGCGCCGCCCTCCGGGCTGGGCCAGCCGGAGCCGTGGCCGAGGAGGGTCAGATAGGCGGCCGCGATCGCGCTGCCGCGGCCGGCCGGTGGCACGTCGGAGTGCATCGCCGACCCGTACAACCAGCCACGGGAACCTTCGCCCGCGAACAGTCCCTCGCCGAAGGTCTGGGCCGAGGAGAACAAGAGCCGTGTGAAGCTGGCCATTCCGAGAGGGCCGATCCCGAACGTGAGGCGGGCGGGGCCGCGCAGCGGCGGGAAACCGGCGAGCATCGTCGCGCGCAGGGCGTCGAAGTGAGCGACGTAGGGCTCGGCGAAAGCGCGCCAGCGCTCTCCGTCGCCGGGCGCGACCGCCTCGAGGCCGGCGACCGTGCGGTCGAGGTCGCGGTACAGAGCGACGGCCGTACCGTCCGGCAGGGGGTGGGCGAGGCAGGCCAGGGGATGGACCCAGCGCAGGCCGTGGTCGGCCAGCGGCATCCGGGCGAACACGGGCGAGGCGGCGCCGGCCGGATAGACCGACGAGAAGGGGTCGTGCTTGAAGCCCGGCAGCGTCAACTCCTCGGTGGCGACCGCCCCGCCAGCACGCTCTGAGGCCTCCAGCACGAGCACGCGCAAGCCGTGCTCGGCCAGGGTGATCGCCGCCGTCAGGCCGTTCGGGCCAGACCCGACGACGAGCGCGTCGTAGCTCATGCGGACCGAGGATATTCGGCCCCGGCCGGCCCGGACTCCGCGCACCGTCGACCCCGGCCCACCACCGCACCGTCGACCCCGGCCCACCACGAACCCCGCACGCGGCACCCGACTCCGAGCCGATCGCCAGACCGACCTGGACGCGGCTGGACGCGCGGGCAGGGCATAATCTCGGAGCAATGAAGCACCGCGGCTCGATCACGTCGGTCTCGTGGATCCCGTCGGAGGCGATCGAGGGCTCGCAACGGCTTGCGTTCGACGCCGGCATGGCCCACTACGACAAGCCGCTGCCCGAGCAGATCGGGGACCTGGAGGCGCTGCGCGACGAAGACAGGTTCAGGTTCGCGAACGTGCTGAGCGCCTGGATCGAGGTGGACGGGTCGGGCAAGATCGCGGACTGCGGGTATGACGGCGGCGGCATGATGGGCGCGACCACCGTCAAGCTTGGCCCGGTCGCGAGGACCTTCGAGGCGATCGGCCTGCCCGACATCAAAAAGAAGGCGGAGCACGGGAAGAGCGAGGTGACGTTCGTGCAGACCGCCGGCGGGCGCACGGGCGTGCCGGCGCCGAGGCGGGTGCGGCGCAAGCCGTTCATCCAGTGGCAGGCCCCCTTGGTGTGGACGACTCTGTCGCTGACGATCAAAGCCGACGGCACCGCCAAGGGCCAGATGATCGGCGCGAGCCGCTTTCCGAGGCACTGGGTCTACGACGAGGAGCTGAAGCTGACCCACAAGTCGGGCCTGGCCGACTTCAAGGACTGGTACAGGAAGTCGTTCGGCAAGCACACCCCCTGGGGCGACACCGACTCGAAAGCGTTGGTCACGGCCGTGGAGAGCGCCTTGGAGCGCGCGCTCTCGGCGCAGATCATGCAGGGCGGGCACAAGCCGGAGATCAGAAAGGTCCCGGCCGGCGCCGTCCTCGTGAGGCAGGGCGACCGGGGCTCGCAGGTGTTCCTGCTCCTGGACGGAGTCCTGCGCGTCGAGGAGGACGGCCGGCGCCTGGCCGAGTACGGGCCCGGGGCGCTGCTCGGCGAGCGCGCCCATCTGGAGGGTGGAGTGCGGACCTCGACGCTCGTGGCCGTCACCAACTGCAGGGTGGCCGCGGTGCACGCCGCCGAGCTCGACCGCGGCGATTTGAGCGAGCTGGCCAAGGGCCACCGTCGGACCAAACCGGATCCGAGCTGAGCCGGTCCGGGCAGGCCGAACAGAAGCCAAGCGCAAACCCGAGTGCAGTGAGCGAGATCGAGCGCGAACCGGAGCTGGGCCGGCCTTGAGGGTCGTCTTTTGTGGCGTGCGTGGTTCGTTGCCCGCGACCGGCCAAGAGTTCGTGCGCTACGGCGGGCACACGTCTTGCCTGGCGATCAGCAAAGACGGCGATCAGGCGCCGACGCTGTTGCTCGACGCGGGCACCGGCCTGACGGCGGCGAGCGCCCTCTTCGACGGGGCGCCGTTCAGGGGCACGATCGCGCTCAGCCACCTGCACTGGGACCACACCCACGGCCTGCCGTTCTTTGCGGCGGGCGACCGCGAAGACGCGAGGGTGAGGGTCTTGGTGCCCGAGCAGGAGGACGGCAGGAGCGCGGAGGAGGCGCTGACCGGCCTGATGTCCCCGCCGTACTTCCCGATCACGCCAGGCGAGCTGCGTGGGCAATGGACGATCGAGACGGTCGCGGAAAGGGAACACGAGGTCGAGGGTTTCGGGATTCTGGCCTTGACGGTCCCGCACAAGGGCGGGCGCACCGTCGGCTACCGGATCACCAGCGGCGAGCGCACGCTGACGTACATTCCCGACCACAGCCCGACCGCGCTCGGGCCGGGCCCGGATGGCTTCGGCGAGTACCACGAAGCAGCGCTCGAGCTGACGCGCGGCGCCGACCTGCTGGTGCACGACTCGCAGCTGTTCAAGGACGAGCTGGCAGCCGAAGGCGAGTTCGGGCACGCGCTCGGCGACTACGCGGTCGGCCTGGCGACCCGCGCCGGCGCGCGCAGAGTGGCGCTCTTCCATCACAAGTTCACGCGCACCGACGATCAGCTGGACGCGCTCGCGCAGCGGCTCGGGGCGGCCCCCGGCGACGGCGCGCCCGAGGTTATCGTCGCCAGAGAGGGGGAAACGATCGAGCTGTAGTGTCTTGACGTGAGCACCTGGGCCCGGCCTATCGGACGGCCAGGAGCGGCCCACAAATCGAAGGCCTACCGAAAGGGGCAGTGACATGGGAGCGCCAGTTGTGCACTTCGAGATCATTGGCAAGGACGCGGGCAAGCTGCAGGAGTACTACGGGGACCTGTTCGGTTGGGAGTTCGACGCGAGCAACCCGATGAACTACGGCGTCGTCTCGCGCGAACAGAACCTGACCCCCGAGGGCATCGGCATCGGGGGCGGCATCGGGCCCGCCCCGGAGGGCTATGGCGGACACGTCACCTTCTATGTCGGCGTAGAGGACGTCGAGGCGGCGCTGAGCAAGGCCGAGAGCCTTGGCGGCACGCGCGTGATGGGCCCGGAGACGATCATGGGCTCGATGATCTTGGGCATGTTCAACGATCCCGAGGGCCACATGATCGGGCTGTTCTCGCAGGCCTCAGACGGCAGCTGAGGGCCGCCTGATCGGCCTGCTCTCGCGGGCGCCGAAGCGGAATTGAGGGCCGCATGGCGCGGACTTGAGCCGTAGAGAGCGCCTGCGACAAACGGTCATCGAAGCACCCCGGATCTCGGCCAGGCGTCCAAACCGGAAAGCCAGGGAGCACGGGAGAATCCGAGGGTGAGCATCGACCTGGAGGCGACTACCCTCTCGCTTGTGGCGCCCGAGGACCTTGGCGGACATCGAGGCGGCGAGCGCAAGGGCGGCCCCGGCAGCCCCGCCGACCCCGGCAGCCCCGGAGGCGCTGGAGTGGCTTACCGCCCGAGCAGACCTTACCTGGACGAGCTGTTCGAAGAGGACGGCTCGCCGAGGCCGGCCGTGGCGCCCCTGGTGGCAGGCCTCGAACGCCTCGGCCCGGAGGGGCTGATCGAGGCGGGTAGAAGGCGCGACGCGGTCTTCATGCAGCAGGGGATCACGTTCGAGACCTCCTCGGAGAA
>DATJWI010000239.1:0-6883 GCA_035501375.1 Solirubrobacteraceae bacterium | reverse complement strand
TCCAGGAGATCGTCGAGTTCCTGCGCGACCCGGCCCGCTTCCAGAAGCTCGGCGCCAGCGTGCCGAAGGGGATCCTCCTGCACGGTCCGCCCGGGACGGGCAAGACGCTCCTGGCCAAGGCGGTCGCCAACGAATCGGGCGCCCAGTTCTTCGCCCAGTCGGCGGCCGCTTTCGTGGAGATGTTCGCCGGCCTCGGCGCCGCCAGGATCAGGCGTCTGTTCGCGATCGCCAGAAAGCACGAGCCGGCGATCATCTTCATCGACGAGCTCGACGCCGTCGGTGGGCGCCGCGGCTCCGACATTTCCGGCGAGAAGGACCAGACCTTGAACCAGCTCCTGGTCGAGATGGACGGCTTCGCCGGGGGCAGCGGTCGCCTGGTCGTGATCGCCGCGTCCAACCTCCTCGAGAAGCTCGACCCGGCGCTCCTGCGTCCGGGCCGGTTCGACCGGCAGGTGTTCGTCGCGCCGCCCGACGTGGCCGGGCGCGAAGGCGTCCTTCGGGTCCACACCCGCTCCAAGCCGCTCGGCGACGTCGACCTCGGCCTGGTCGCGCGCCAGACGAGCGGCTTGACCGGCGCCGACCTGGCGAACATCTGCAACGAGGCCGCGATCTTCGCGGCACGCCGAGACGCCGACCAGATCGATGACCAGGACTTCGACAGCGCCCTGGAGCGCGTGATCGCGGGCGTGCAGTCGCGGCGGGTCCTGAACGCCCACGAGAAGCGGGTCGTCGCCTACCACGAGGCCGGCCACGCCCTGTGCGGCGAGCTGCTGCCGTCGGTCGACAGGGTGCACCGCATCTCGATCGTGCCGCGCGGCCGCGCGCTCGGCTACACCCTGAACCTGCCCGCCGAGGACCGCTACCTGAAGACCAGAGAGGAGCTGCTCGACTACATGACCGTCCTGCTCGGCGGCCGCGCGGCCGAGCAGATCGTGTTCGGCCAGGTCACGACCGGCGCCTCCGACGACCTCAAGCGCGTGGCCGACATCTCGCACTCGATGGTCCACGACTTCGCGATGAGCACCGCCGGCGGCGGGCGCGCCCCCGACGGCGACGTCAGGCTCTCCGAGACGACCCTGCGCATCCGCGACGAGGAGCGCCAGGAGCTGATCGACGAGGCCAGGCGCGCGGCCCAGCGGATGATCTCGAGCCACCGCCGCGAGCTGGACTCGCTCGCCTCCGAGCTGCTCGAGCACGAGATTCTGGACCGCGACGCGATCGACCGGGTGATGGCCGGCGTTCCACGCCTGGAGCGCGCACCGGGTGTCGGCCTGCGCGTGGTCGCCGCGACCGCCGTCGGCGAGGACCAGGCCGCGAGCGGTCGCGCCCGCATCACATCGCCGCCCACCGCCGTCGAGCCCGGCGCCTCCTCGCCCCACACGCGGCCGCCCGCGCCCGCCCCCTGACGCGCGCAGGGCGCTGGCCGGCACGGTCGCCGGATAGACTTCCCCGCGTGTTCGACCGCATCGACCATGTCGGCGTGGCCGTCGAGGAGATCGACGGAGCGCTCGCCATCTACCGAGACCTGTTCGCGCTCGATGTGGCCCACCGCGAGATCGTGACCGAGCAGGGCGTCGAGGCCGTGCTCCTGGACGTCGGCGAGAGCCACGTCGAGCTGCTGGCGCCGCTCAGCGAGGACACGCCCGTAGGCAGGTTCCTCGCCAAGCGCGGGCCCGGCCTGCACCACGTCGCCTACCAGGTCTCCGACATCGAGTCCGTCCTGGCCAAGCTCAAGCAGGCGGGGGCGGGCTTGATAGACGAGCAGCCGCGCGTCGGCATCCGCGAGTCGAAGGTCGCGTTCCTGAAGCCGAGCGCCAGCGGTGGGGTGCTTACCGAGCTGGTGCAGCCCGCCGAAGGGGTGCACTGAGATGGCCGGGAAGGGGCGGCTGCGGCGGATCAGCATCGGCTTCCAGGGCGGCCAGGTCCTGGCGCTGCGCGTCAGCGAATCCGAGCTCGAGAGCCTCAACAAGGCCCTGGCGGCCGGCGGCTGGCATGACCTGGCCAGCGAGGACGGCGTGGTCAGGCTCCATCTCGGCCAGGTCGTCTACGTGCGCGCCGAGGATGAGGACCAGCGAGTCGGCTTCGGCGCCTAGGAGCTACTGCGGGATGCGAGATAGCTCTCGTCGCCTCTGCGAGTAGGGCATGAATATTGACGAGCGTCTGCTGTTGCTCGCGCGCACGCGCGGGCACTCCGACCCGAAGGTCGAGCGGGCGGTCGCCACGTTCTCGAAGCTCGGCGAGCACGGCGGCGTCTGGCTGGCGATCGGCGCGGCCGGCTGGGCGCTCGACCGCGAGCGCGCGCCGAGCTGGCTGCGGGTTACCGCCACGGTCGGAGGGGTCTATGCGCTCAACACCGCTATCAAGCTCGCGGTTCGCCGCCCGCGCCCGCGCCTGCCCGGGCTGCCGCCGCTGACCGGCACTCCGACCCAGCTGAGCTTTCCGAGCGCCCACGCCTCGACCTCGTTCGCCGCCGCCGGTCTTTACGCGCGGCTGGGGCTGCCGGCGCCGTTGCTGTATGCCTTGGCGGGCGGCCTGGCGCTCTCGCGGCTGTATCTCGGGGTCCACTACCCGTCGGACGTGCTCGCCGGCGCGGGCCTGGGCGCGGTCGTGGCGCGCGCCACGAGGCTGGGCTCGCCGGGGGGCTCGTCGGGAGGCCTATCGGGCGGCGGGGTCGCGGGGCGCCGGCCCTGCCAAGATCTCCAGCCGTGAGCACGAAGATCGGCATCGTCGGCATGCCCAACGCGGGCAAGTCCTCTCTGTTCAACGCTTTGACCAAGGCGGGCGCCGAGGCCGCCAACTACCCGTTCACGACGATCGAGCCCAACGTCGCGGTCGTGCCCGTCCACGACGAGCGCCTTACGCAGGTCGCTGACACGGTCGGCGCCTCGGAGATCGTGTGGGACACGATCGACTTCCACGACATCGCCGGCCTGGTCGCCGGCGCCCACAAAGGCGAGGGCCTCGGCAACCGCTTCCTGGCCAACATCAGGGAGACCGACGCGATCGTGCACGTCGTCAGGGCCCACACCGACGAGAACGTCGTGCATCCCGAGGGCCGGGTCGACCCGCTCGCCGACATCGCCACGATCGAGACCGAGCTGCAGCTCGCCGACCTCGAACAGGCCGAGCGGCGCATCGAGCGCGTCGCCAAACAGGCGCGCTCCGGCGACCGCACGGCGGTGGCGGAGGAGGCTTGGCTCGCACAGGCGATCGCGGCCCTGCAGGCCGGCCAACCCGTGCGCACGGTGCCAGTGCCCGAGGAGGCGCCGAACGCAGCGCGCGACCTCGGCTCGTTGACGGCCAAGCCGGTCCTGTTCGTGGCCAACGTCGACGAGGCCACGCCGACCGACGTGCCCGCCGAGATCGCCGAGCACGCCCACGCGCAGAACGCCCGCGCGGTGGCCGTCAGCGCGCGGATCGAGTCTGAGCTGGCCGAGCTGGACGAGGCCGACGCGGCGCTGATGCGCGACGAGCTCGGCATTCACGAGTCCGGCCTCGAACGGGTCGTCAAGGAGGCCTTCGCCCTGCTTGACCTGATCGCCTTCTTCACGGCCGGCGAGGCCAAGCCCGCGCAGTCCTGGCATCTGCACCGCGGCCTCACCGCCTGGCACGCAGCCGGCCAGATCCACACCGACATTCAGGCCGGCTTCGTCCGTGCCGAAGTCATCGCCTGGGACGATCTCGTCGCGGCCGCTGGCTATGCGGGCGCCCGCGAGCGCGGCGCCCTGCGCCTGGAGGGCCGCGACTACGCGATGGCAGACGGGGACGTCATCACCGTCAAGTTCACGCCTTAGCGCGGCCATTGAGTTCACGCTGTAGATCCGAAGAAACCCATCCGGCGTACACGGCACGTGCCAGATCGTGTAGTAAGCTGATCTCATGGCAGCGGCCGCCCATCGCCTGAACGTCACGCTGGACGCCGAGCACGCCGCGCGGCTTACGCGACTGGCAGAACGAACGCACGTGCAGGAGGGAACCCTGGCACGCTCGCTCCTGTCGATCGCGCTGGACGAAGCCGACCCCGATGCGCGTAGTGTCGCCGCCCTGCTCGACGGCATCCCGGAGGCCTATGAGCGGGCGCGCCAAGGCTTGGAGCGCGCTCGAAGCGGCGACAGTATCGCCCTGGACGAGCTGTAGGCGGTGGCCGACGTCAGGCTGAGCGCCGTTGCGGTCGAAGATCTCGAGCGCATGATCCTCACGCACAGCCTGCCGGCAGACACGAAGGTCCGCATCGCACGCTGTCTCGCTCCGCTCTCGCGTTTCCCGCTGCTGGGACGAGAGCTCGAAGGTCGCTGGAGCCCGTTCCGATTTGTATTGGGTCCCTGGCGATGGATGCTCATTCTCTATGTCCATCAGGAGCCGGAGGACGTCGTGCTCGTCGTGAGCATCCAAGATGCGCGATCGTCTTCGGCTGTCACGTCAGGTTGAAGAGAGCCTCGCCAGCTCCTCCAGTCGCTCGGCCAGCCTCGCCATCCCCAGCTCCCTCGCGGCCGCGGCGCCGGCGGTGAAGTCGGTCTCGCGGTCGGCCGGCCTCTCGACGGGAATCCTCACGAGCTCCGCGATCTCCTTGAAGACTTTCAGCTGCTTCGCGTGCGCGCGCAGCGTCGCGCTCGCGCGCGGCCTCAGAGCCGTCCCGCCGGCCCCGGCGGCCTCCAGGACGCCCTCCAAGGAGCCGTACCTCAGCAGCAGCTCGGCGGCCGTCTTGACGCCGATGCCGGGCGCGCCGGGCAGGCCGTCGGAGGGGTCGCCTCGCAGAGCGATCAGGTCGCACACCAGCTCCGGGCCGACGCCCTCGTAGCGCTCCCTCACCTGCTCCGGCCCGATTTCCCAGGCGACCCGGCCTTTCGCCAGCTCCACCATCCGCACCCGCTCGCTGACCGCCTGGAACAGGTCGCGGTCGGCCGTCAACAGCAGGGCCTCCCCGCCGGCCTCCTCCTCGGTCCGGGCGTACGAGTACATCGCGTCGTCGGCCTCCAGCTCGCCGGCGTCGCGCACGGTCCAGCCCAGGCTCTCCATCAGGCCCTGCGCTTTGCGCCACTGCCAGGCCAGCTCTTCGGGCATCGGGTCGCGGTGGGCGTGATACGGCTCGTACAGCTTCACCCTGTAAGCCGCCTGCTCGGCCCCGAAGCAGGCCACGACCGCCCGCGCCGGGCGCTCGCTCAGGACGGCCAGCACCGCGTTGACGGCGCCCAGCAGAGCGTTCACCGGCCTGCCGTCGCCCCCGACGATCGATTTCGGCAGACCGAAGAAGCCCCTGTACAACAGCCACGGCACGTCCGCGATCAGCAGGGGCTTCGGTGTGCTCACCCAGCCAGTGTGCCGCCCGCTGAGCTCGCCTGCGTCGCGGTCGCCGGGGCCGGCGTGGCCCCCGGGGCGGACGTGGCCCCCAGCGCGGAGGGCGGCGCCGGGCTCGGCGCCGGGGCGCCCGAGCCGGGCTCTTGCTTGACCGGTCCGTTGCCGGTACGTATGCCGAAGTAGGCCCACGTGTCGGTCAGGCCCAGCTTCGAAGCCAGTTCGTCGCCGCTCAGATCGGTAATGCCCCTGGAGCCGACGATCGCGGCCGTCAGGATCCGCGGCGAAGCGCCGCGCTTGAGGACCTCGATCCCCCGCAGCGAGCCCTTCAGGAGGCCGGCCAAGCGAGCCGAGGCCGTGGCGAAACTCATGCTCAGCTTCCAAGCCGCCTTCGGGCCGGTGTCGTAAGGGTCGGGCACGGCCTTCAGCCACGGCTGCGGTTCAGAGCCCGGGAACGCGTTCTGCACGTCTTCGGTCATGCCGCCGGAGCTGGCGAAGAAGTAGGTGATCGCCGGCCTGCCCCCGTAGGTCACGATCTGGCCGGCCGTGGCCGCCACCGCGGCATTGGTCTCAGGCGTTTCCGCCGCCTTGCCCTCGTAGACCTGGGACCTGGTGTCATCGTAGACGTCGAACTTCGAGCCGCCCGCGTGCGAGGTAAGGGCATACGTCCGGCTGGCGATCGCCTGGGCTTGCAGAGCGGTCGCCGGCCAGCTCGCCGGCATCTCGGCCGCAACCACGCCTTTGACGTACTTTTCGAGCGGCACCTTCTCGACCTTGGCGCCGACCAGGACCTTGACGACCGCGCCGGCCGGCGCCTGGCCGATCGTCGTGCCCGTGTAGTAGTGGCCCAAGATCGAAGCCGCGCTGTAGCCGTGTTCGGCGAAGCCGAGGGCTCCGTCCTGGCTCATGCCGACCCCGTGGCCGTCGCCGGCTCCGGTCACGACGAGCGTCTTGGCGGGTACGGTCTTGGCGGGCGCGGCGTTCGCGGGCGCCGCCTGCACGGGGGACGGGATCGGGGCGCCGGCGAGCGCGAGCGCGAGGAGCCCGGGTCGGCTGAGTCGGCGCATGAACTCTGAATCGGTTAGATGTTCTTCTTACATAAGAGCTGCACCCGAAGCGCCACGCGCGAGAGGAGCCTTCATGACTGAGTCAGCAGACCGGGAGCAGGCGGTCCTCGAAAGTGTCCCGACCGGCCTTTTGATCGGTGGCGAGTGGCGTCCGGCGACCGGCGCCGGCACGCTCCAAGTCGAGGACCCGGCCACCGGCGAAGCGCTCGTCGAGGTCGCCGACGCCCAGCCCGCCGACGCCCTGCAGGCGCTCGCCGCCGCCGCGGACGTGCAGGCGGAGTGGGCCGCGACGGCGCCCAGAGAGCGCGGCGAGATCCTGCGAAGGGCCTACGAGACGATCGTCGCGCAAGCCGACGACCTGGCGCTGTTGATGACCTTGGAGATGGGCAAGGCCGTCGCCGAGTCCAAAGCCGAGATCGCTTACGCGGCCGAGTTCTTCAGGTGGTTCTCGGAGGAGGCTGTGCGCATACACGGCCGCTACATGAACAACACGACAGGCGTCGGGCGCATCCTGACGATGCAAC
>DATJWI010000238.1:0-3682 GCA_035501375.1 Solirubrobacteraceae bacterium | reverse complement strand
GACTTTGTGGCGAGGCTGGTGGAACGGATCGAGGAGGTGCCGCTGCCGAAGGGGACTCTGCTGAACGTGAACGTGCCCGCCGGTGAGCCGGCTGGCGTGGAGGTGACGAGGCTCGGCAAGCGGATCTACGAGGACGAGCTCAAGCTCGAGCGCGAGGAAGAGCACGGCCGGCGCTACTGGATCTACGGGTCTGACCCCGGCTTCCACGACGAGCAAGGCACCGATCTGGCGGCCGTCGCGGCCGGCCGGATCGCGGTGACCCCGATGCACTTCGACCTGACACACCACCCGGGCCTCGAGGCGCTCAGAGGCTTCGACCTGGAGGCGCTGCTCGGGGCGCCGACTGGAGATCGGCCAGTACCGCGCGCGTCGTGAAGGGCGCCCCGCCGAAGGATGTGGTCGCGCGCGCGAAGGAGCTCCGCGAGCAACTGGAGCGCCACGCTTACCTCTACTACGTGCTCGACGACCCCGAGATCGGGGACGACAAGTACGACGCCCTTCTTGACGAGCTGAGGGCGATCGAGGAGGCTCATCCTCGGTTGCGGACCCCAGACTCCCCCACCCAGAGGGTCGGGGGCGAACCGGTCGGACGCCTGGAGAAGGTCAGGCACCTGGAGCCGATGCTCTCGCTGCCGAACGCCAGGTCCGAGGAGGAGCTGAGGGCCTGGGTCGAGCGCATGAGATCGTACCTGGCGCGCGAGGGGATCGAGGACCCGGAGTTCAGGTTCGTGGTCGAGCCCAAGATCGACGGCCTCGCGATCAGCCTGCTCTACAGGGACGGGGTCCTGGAGCGCGGCGCGACGCGCGGCAACGGCGAGGTCGGCGAGGACGTGACCCACAACCTGAGGACGATCGGCCAGATCCCGTTGCACGTCGAGGATGCGCCGCCGCTGCTGGAGGTGCGGGGCGAGGTGTACATGTCCTTGCGCGACTTCGCCGCGCTCAACGAGCGCAGGGCCGAGGCCGGCGAGGCGACGTTCATGAACCCGCGCAACTCGGCCGCCGGCACGATCAGGCAGCTCGACCCGGCCGACGCCGCCAAGCGGCCGCTGTCGATGTGGTGCTACCAGGTCGGGGTCGTCGAGGGCCTTTCGTTCGAGGCCCACTCCGAAGCCTTGGCTTGGCTCAAAGAGCACCGCTTCCGGGTCAACCCGGACATCAAGGCGATCGACAGCGAGGACGAGGTGATCGCGCAGTGCCTGGAGTGGCAGGCGCGTCGTGGCGAGCTCGAGTTCGAGATCGACGGAGTCGTCGTCAAGGTCGACGATCTCGGGCTGCAGCGTCGTTTGGGCTCAGTCGGGCGCGATCCGAGATGGGCGATCGCCTGGAAGTTCCCGCCCACGACCGCTTCGACAAGGCTCGAGAAGGTGATGTGGAACGTCGGCAAGTTCGGCGATCTAAGGCCATACGCGGTCCTCGAGCCGGTCTCCGTCGGCGGCGTGACGATCAAGCTGGCGACCTTGCACAACGAGGAGGATCTCCTGCGCAAGGACATCAGGCCCGGCGAGGACGTGATCGTGATGCGGGCCGGCGACGTTATCCCGCAGGTCGTCTCGCCCGCGCCGCACGTGCTCGACGCCGGCGCCGAACGCCCGCCGTCTCCGCATCCGCCCGCGCGCTGTCCCTTCTGCGATACCAAGACGGTCAAGCCCGAGGACTCGGTCTTCACGAAGTGCCCCAACCGCGACTGCCCCGCGCGCGCGTGGCAGCTGCTCAAGCACTTCGTCTCGCAGGGCGCGATGGACGTGGAGGGGCTCGGCGAGAAGCAGGTCGCCCAGCTTCAAGAGCACGGCCTGGTCAGGACCGCCGGCGACCTCTACAGGCTCACGGAGGAGCAGCTGACCGAGCTGGATGGCTTCGGTGAGATCTCCGCTCGGCACACGCTCCTGGCGCTCGAGGCCTCCAAGCAGAGGCCGTTCGCGAGGGTGCTGTTCGCCCTCGGGATCGAGGAGGTCGGCGAGGTCACCGGCCGCAACCTGGCCCAGCGCTTCCGCGCCATCGACGCGCTGCTGGCGGCCGAGCCCGCTGAGATCGAACAGACGCCAGGCGTCGGCGAGAAGATGGCCCAGCTCATCCACGAACAGCTGCACGACCAGCGCATGCTCAGCCTGGTCGAAGATCTGCGCGCGATCGGCCTGCGCTTCGCCGAAGATGGCCCGCCGCCCTCGGAGGGCCCGCTCGCCGGCATGACGCTCGTGCTGACAGGCACCCTGCCGAACTGGTCGCGCGAGCAGGCTACCGAAGCGATCATGGCCGCCGGTGGGCGCGTTACCGGCTCCGTCTCGAAGAACACCGATTATCTCGTCGCCGGCGAGTCTGCCGGCTCCAAGCTCGCGAAGGCCGAGCGCCTGGAGGTGCCCGTGCTCGCCGAGGACGGCCTGCGCGAGCTCTTGGATCAGTAGCCGGCGATCGTGATCGCGATGTGGTCCTGAAAGACGTGGGCGCTTTCGGTGGCGATCCCGTCGGTGAAGATCGCGAACGCCAACGTGTGGCCGTCGGCGGCTTCGCAGTAGCCGACCAGGTTCGAGACGCCGGTCAAGGTGCCGGTCTTGCCTCGGCAGCGCCCGGCCGCGGCGGTGTTACGCATCCGTTCGGAAAGGGTGCCTGTGTGGCCGGCGACGGCAAGGCTGTCGCGCAGGACCTGGCCGGCGGGCGTCCCGTATAGCTCGACCAGGAGGTCGGCTACCTGGTAGGGCGAGGTGTCGTCGGCTTCGGAGAGGCCGGAGCCGTCGACGACATGGGGGTGAATGTCGAGCAGCGAGGCGATCGTCTGGCGCACGACCGAAGCGCCGGCCGCGGTTGTGCCGGCGCTGCCGTAGAGGGCGCCGAGATCCTTGACCAATGTCTCGGCGAAGAAGTTGTCCGACGGCGGCAGCATCAGGCCGAGGAGCTGTTCGATCGTCGGCGACTGCGCCTGTGCGAGCTGGGTCGCGCCCGGGGGTGTGGTTGCGGCGGCGCTGTGGCCGGTCACGTGGACGCCGTCGCCGGCGAGGCTCGCCGAAAGCTCGTGCGCAGCGTAGGCGGCCGGCGCGTGCGGGCCGTGTTCGCGGCCGGTCGCGCCGCGGTTGAACGACAGGCCGGACAGGGCGCCTTCGAGGAACGGGTCGAACGCGTAAGCGCTCGAAGGCTCGCCCCGGTGGGAGTCGAAGTAGGACTCGTCGCCGTAGACAGAGCCGTCGACCTGTTTGATGCCGGCGTGTACGAGCTGGCTCGCGAGGTCCGAGACAGAGGCGCCGATCCCGGCGTAATGGGACCTGATGAAAGGGGTCGAGCCGAACGTGGGGTCGCCGCCGCCCTTCAGGTAGAGGTTTCCTTCCCAGACGCCGTCAGGCGCCAGTTGGCCGGTCCCGTAGACGGTTGTGCTCAGGCGCGCGCCCGGGCCCATCCGGTCGAGGGCCGTCGTCGCGGTGTACAGCTTCTCGACCGACGCCGGCGGCCTCATGTCGGAGGCGCGCTCCGAGAACAGCGGCTGTTTGGCTGTCAGGTCGTACACGTAGGCGCCGTCGGCCCGGCCGGCGAGGCCCAGCTGGTGCGAAAGGTCGGCCTGCAGGCCCGCCAGCGTGCCGTCCGCGCTCGCGGCTGCCGGCAGGCCGCAGGACAGGAGGCCGGCGGCCAGTGTAAGGGCCGCCACGAGGGCCAGGATCGCCGTCGAACGGGCCGCCGGCGCCGGCCGCGCTCGGCC
>DATJWI010000237.1:0-6959 GCA_035501375.1 Solirubrobacteraceae bacterium | reverse complement strand
GAGGAGGCGGCGATCGAGTTCTTGGCGGCGCGCAGCGCCGGCGACGCGCGGACGGCGCTGAACGCGTTGGAGCTGGCGCTGGAGACGGCCGAGGAGCTTGGCGAAGAGAGCGTCGGCGTGGAGCGCGCCGCGGACGCGTTGCAGCGCAGGGCGGTGCTGTACGACAAAAAAGGGGACAAGCATTACGACTACATCTCGGCCTGGATCAAGGCGACCAGGGGCTCGGACCCGGACGCCTCGCTGTACTACCTGGCGGTCATGCTGGAGGGTGGCGAGGACCCGAGGTTCATCGCGCGACGGATGGTGATCCTGGCCTCCGAGGACGTCGGCAACGCCGACCCGAGAGCCCTGGAGGTGGCGGTCGCGGCGGCCGGAGCGGTCGAGCACGTGGGGATGCCCGAGGCCAAATTCGCGCTGAGCCAGGCCGCCGTGTACCTGGCTTTGGCGCCGAAGTCGAACGCCGCCGGCAGGTCGTTGGGCGCCGCGATGAGGCACGTGCGCGAGCACGGCGCGGCGCCGGTGCCGGCGTGGCTTCGGCCGGGGGCCAGGCCGGGACAGGATGAAAGCCCGCCCACCCGCTACGAGAACCCGCATGACAGGCCAAGCTCTGTCTCTGAGCAGGAGCTGATGCCGGAGGGCGTTATCGGGGCTCGTTTTTATGAGCCCGGCGAGAGCGAAGCCGGCCTGGCGGAGCGCCTTGCTGAAGTGCGAAGGCTGAGGGGTCGATAATCGGGGCGTGGACGTGACGGCCATCGACAGCGCCGGCGAGGACCCGGGAACGGGCCACGGCGGAGATCTCCGCGGGAGCATGCTGATCGCGCGCGATCCCGCGACCGGCGCCGCACTGGGCGAGGTCCAAGCCACGAGGCCCGAGGAGATCGACGGGGTCGTGGCGGGCGTCGCCAAGGTGCAGCCGCTGTGGGAGCTGCTGCGAGTTATCGACCGGGCCAGGTACATGAGGAGGATGGCTCAGGCGATCGTCGACGAATACGGGGTCCTGCTGGAGACGATCGCCCGCGAGCAGGGCAGGCCGAGGGCGGAGGTGGCGGCGCTGGAGCTGCTGAGCGCGATCGACGCGCTCGGCTGGATCGCCCGGGAGGGGCCGAAGGTCCTGGGCGGGCGCGGAATACAGACGCACAGGACCCTGGCGGTCGCCAAGCGCGCGCGGGTGGCGTACGAGCCATACGGCACGATCGCCGTGATCGGCGCCGGCAGCGCCCCGTTCGCGCAGCCGCTCGGCCAGATCGCGGGTGCGCTGCTGGCGGGCAACGGGGTCGTGTTCAAGCCGGCGCGCAGAGCCGGCCTGGCTGGCGAGGCCTTGATGAAGGTGCTCGGCCGGGCGGGCCTGCCGGAGGGCCTGGTCGCGATCGTGCACGGGGGCGCCCAGGTCGGCGTGGCCTTGGCGAAGAGCGAATGCGACAAGGTGCTGTTCACGGGCTCGCCGGCGGTCGGCAGGGCGGTGGCCAGGGAATGCGTGTCGCGCGAGAAGGAGGTCACGGTCGAGCTGGGCGGCAAGGACGCGATGATCGTGTTGGCCGACGCCGCCCTGTCCAACGCCGTCGACGGCGGGCTGTGGGCCGGCTGCGCGGGCGCGGGCCAGGCGAGGGGGGCGGTCGAGCGGGTGTACGTCGCCGAGGAGGTCGCGGACAGGTTCACGAACGGCCTGCTCGCGCGCGCGCGGGCCCTACGAATCGGAGACCCGGCAGATCCGGCCGTGCAGGTCGGGCCGCTGGCGTCACGACGCCGCTATGAACGGGTCGACGAGCTGGTCCAGGACGCGGTCGCAAACGGCGCGGAACTGCGCTGCGGCGGGCCGCTCGAGCAGCCGCCGACCGGCTGCACCGGCGCCTTCTATGCGCCGACCGTCATGACCGGCGCTACCCAGGAGATGCGCATCATGCAAGAGCCGGTTGACGGGCCGGTCTTGGCGATCGTCGCAGTCGACTCGGTCGAGCGGGCGATCGAGTTCGCGAACGACTGCGAGTACGGTCTCGGCGCGTCGGTCTGGACGGCCGACCGCTACCGCGGCCTGCGGATCGCGAGGGAGCTCGACGCGGGAATGGTCTGGCTCAACGACCACCTGCCGGCGCCCGGGCTGACGCGCGGCCCGTGGGGCGCCGCGGCGGGCACCGGCCTCGGCAGGACGCTCGGCGAAGCGGGCCTGCGGCAGTGCGCCCAAGAGAAGCTGATCGCCTACAGCCCGGCCGGACTGAGAGGGCTGTGGTGGGGTCCTTACGACGCGACCAGCGCCAGGGCCGCCGGCTCGATGGCGAAGCTGCGCTCCGGCCGGGATGCCGACCGCGAGCGGGCCTGGCGGCGCGGCGGGCCCGCGATCGCCAAGGTCGGCGCGCGGATGTTGGGGCGCGGAGTGCCGCGGTAAGGAAAGAACCTTTTTGGGGTGCCGCGCGCGCACGTACGCGCGCGCGGCACCCCGTTTTGAAGGTCATGCGATAAGCGGCGGTCTGGCCGCCGCCCACGGAGTCCGGGCGCCCGCCGGAGGATGACGGCTACCCTGTGAGCATGCCCGCCCAGGCTTATGCAGGCAAGGAGTGCGTGTGCCAGCTGCGCAGAGGGATCTGTGACCAGTCGTGCGTCAAAGGGATGCTCGACACCCCCTTCTACATCGCCTGTTTGAGGCTGTCCGGCCGGCGCTGCGTGGTCGTCGGCGGCGGCGAGGTCGGCCTGGAGAAGGTCGAGGGGCTGCTGGCCTGCGACGGCGCGGTCACGCTGATCGCGCCCGAGGCGACACCCGAGCTGGCGCGATACGCAGAGGAGGGCTCGATCGAGTGGAAGCGGCGGCCCTACGGCGGGCCGGACGACCTGGAGGGCGTGTTCATGGCGATCGCGGCCACGAACGTGACCGACGTGAACATAGGCGTATACGACGACGCCGAGCGAAGGGCGATGCTGGTCAACGTGGTCGACGTGCCGCCCTTGTGCAACTTCATCCTGCCGGCGATCGTCAGGACCGGGCCCTTGGCGATCGCGATCTCGACGGCCGGCGCATCGCCGGCCTTGGCAAAGCGCATGAAGCGCGAGATCTCGGAGCTGTTCGGCGAGGAGTACGCGAAGCTGGCGATCCTGCTGAACGAGGCGCGGGGCTGGGCCAAGGCGACGCTGCCGACCTACCAGGATCGCCGCGATTTCTTCGAGTCGATCGTGAACGGCGAAGAAGACCCGATCGAGCTGCTGCGCGCGCGTGGGGGCGCCGCCGGCGAGGAGGCCGTGCGCGAGCTGATCGCGCAAGCAAAGGCCGAGCACGAACCTCAGACGACGATCGTGTGATCGAGCTTCGCGGGCTGAAACGCGACTACGGCGAACGGACGGCGCTCGACGGCGTGACGCTCAAGGTCGAGCCGGGCCAGACATTGATCGTGTTCGGCCCGAACGGCGCCGGCAAGACGACGTTGCTGCGGATCCTGGCGACGCTGCTACGCCCGCACGCGGGCAGCGTCAGCGTGCTTGGCTGTGAGCTGCCGGACGAGGCGTGGCGCGCACGCGGCCTGGTCGGCCTGCTCGGGCACGAGCCGTTGCTCTACCGGGAGCTGACACCCCAGGAGAACCTCAGGTACTACGCCGGCCTGTACGGCCTGCCGGACGGGCGCGTCGAGGAGCGACTGGACGCGGTCGGCATGCGCGCGCGCGCGAACGAGCCGGTCAAGACGCTCTCGAAGGGCATGGTCCAAAGGGTGGCGGTCGCCAGGGCGACGTTGCACGACCCGGAGCTGCTGCTGCTCGACGAGCCCTATGCCAACCTCGACCCGGCCGCGATCGACCTGGTCGCGCCCTTGATCGGCGCCGAGTCACGCCGCACGCGGGTCCTGACGAGCCACGACCCCGAGCGCGGCTTGGCCGAGGCGGACGTCGTGCTCGGACTGCGCGCCGGCAGGCCGGCGTTCGTCAGGGCGGCGCGCGAGGTGGAGACCGGCGAGATAGCGGGGCTGTACAGGTGAGCACGTCTCCTCTTGACACTGGGAAGACGGGGCCGCATGCGGCCCCGTCCCCGACCGTGCATGCACGGTCGGGCCAGCCGGTACATGTACCGGCTGGAACAACAAGAGTGATCAGGACGCTCCTGAAGAAGGAGCTCTTGGTCGAGCGCAGGACGCTCGAGTCCGTACCCGGCATGTCCCTGTTCGCGGTCTCGACGTTCGTGGTCTTCCACTTCGCCTTGAACCGGACGGCCCTCGAAGGCGACTTGGCGGCGGGCGTCTTGTGGGTGACGCTCCTGTTCGCGGCCATGCTCGGAGTCAACCGCTTGTTCGTGGCCGACGCCGAGCAAGGCGGTTTCGACGGTTTTCTGCTGGCGCCGGTCGATCGCACGGCGCTCCTGATCGCGAAGGCCTTGACGCTGGCCGCTTACCTGGGCGTCTTGGAGATCGTCGCCGTGCCGGCGTTCGCGCTCTTGCTCGGGGCGCCGCTCGGACATGGCCTGGCCGGGCTCGTCGCGGTCCTGGTCCTGGCCGATCTCGGCATCGCGGCGGTCGGCACCTTGGTCTCCGCGTTGGCGGTGCATACGCGCGCGCGCGACCTGTTCGGTCCGCTGCTGTCGTTGCCGTTGCTCGTGCCGATCGTGATCGGCGCCGCCCGGGCCAGCTCGCCGCTGCTCAGCGCCGGCGGCCATCCGGGCGGGGCGGGCGGGCCGGATGTTCGTTGGCTGCTGCTCTTGGGGCTCTATGATCTGGTTTTCGGCCTGATCGCTTACGCTGTGTTCGACTTCTTGCTGGAGGATTGACGCCGCCCAATGCAACGTGCCCTTTCGCTGCGCTTCCTCTCTGTCGTGACCGTGCTCGCGTTCTGCGTGTCGCTGTCGTTGGTCTTCTTTTACGCCCCGATCGAAGCCGAAGAAGGCTTCGTCCAGAAGATCTTCTACTTGCATGTGCCTTTGGCGATCGTCTCCCTGTGCGGGTTCGTGCTCGGCGGGATCTTCGCGATAGCGCACCTACGAACACGTGAGTCCAAGTGGGACCTGCGCTCGTACGTCGCGATCCACATGAGCCTCATCTTCGGGGTCGTCACGCTCGTGACGGGCTCGATCTGGGCGCACGCCTCGTGGGGGCACTGGTGGGTCTGGAGCGAGCCTACGCTCGTCTCGTTTTTGATCGTGATGCTCCTGTATGCGACCTATCAGCCGATGCGCTTCGCGATCGAGGACCCCGAGCGCCAGGCTCGTTACGCGTCGGTGTTCGCGGTCGTGGCGGGCGCGTCCGTGCCGATGAACTTCCTGGCTGTGCGCCTCTCGACGTCCTACCTGCACCCGCGTGTGCTCGGCTCCAGCTCGAACCTGCCCCCGTCGATGCGCTTCACTTTCCTGGTATCCCTGATCTCGATGGCCCTTCTGTTCGCGACGCTCTCCTTGTATGAGCTGGCAGCCAAGCGCGCGCGCATATCGCTCAAAGCCAAGTCCCGGATCCTCGGCTACCGATGAGCGAACCCGCAATCAGTCGATAAGGCCCGCGCGATGACCCTCCCCACCACGACCCGCCCACAATGATCCCCCTCGCCAGCACCTTGCCGAACTCGAACGACGGCTATGTGGCGGCCGCCTACATCGTGTTCTTCGTGGCTGTCCTGATCTATGTGGCGATCATGGCCGTACGGCTCGGCCGCGTCGAACGGCGCCTCGGCGAGCTGGGATCCAAGCCCGACGAGCAGCCCGAGCAAGAGCCCGAGCGGGAACGCGAAACGGTATGAGCGAGCTGCTGGCGCTCGGCATCTCCCACAAGACCGCGCCGGTCGCCCTGCGCGAGCGGCTCGCCTTCACCGAGGCCCAGGCCGTCGAGTTCGCGGCCTCTGCGCTCAGCACCTCCGAGGTCCGCGAGGCGGTCGTGATCTCGACCTGCAACCGGACCGAGGTCTATGCCGTCGTCGGCGACTCGGTCCGGGCCGAGGGCGACGTGCTCGGCCTGCTCGCCCAGCGCGCCGAGATCAGGCCCACAGAACTCGCCGAATCGATCTACTCGCCCCGCAACTGCGACGCCGCCAGGCAGCTGTACCGGGTAACGGCGGGGCTCGAGTCGATGATCGTCGGCGAGGCCGAGATCCAGGGCCAGGTCAGGCGCGCCCACGAGGCGGCGCTCAGAGCCGGCAGCACCGGCCCGCTCTCGAACAGGCTCTTCTCGGCGGCCCTGACGACCGGCAAGCGCGTGCGCTCGGAGACCGCGATCGGCACGGGCCGCGCGAGCGTGCCGTCGGTCGCCGTCGACCTCGCCGAGAGCGTGCTCGGCGGCCTTGCCGAGCGCCACGTCGTGATCCTGGGCGCCGGCGAGACGAGCGAGCTGACGGCCAGGGCTTTGGCCGAGCAGGGCGCCGGCACGATCTTCGTCGCCAACAGGCACGCCGACAGGGCGCTGCACCTCGCCGAACGCTTCGGCGGCTCGGTCGTCGGCCTGGACGGCCTGCCCGAGCAGCTGCTGAAGGCCGACATCGCGCTCTGCTCGACCGCCTCGCCCCACCCGATCGTCGGGCGCGAGGAGCTGGCCGAGGTGATGCGCCAGCGCGAGCATCGGCCGCTGCTGCTGATCGACATCGCCGTCCCGCGCGACGTCGACCCGCACTGCGCCGAGATCGACGGTGTCAGCCTGTACGACATCGACGACCTGCAGGCCGTGATCGCCCGCAACCTCGACAACCGCGCCGGCGAGGTCCCGAGAGCCCAGGAGATCGTCGAGGCTGAGATCCAGCGGTTCGCGAGATGGCTCGGCCAACTCGACGTCTTGCCGACCGTCAGCGCCCTGCGCGAACACGGCGCCGCCCTCGTCGACCAGGTCCTGGCCGAGAACGACGGCCGCTGGGAGTCGGCCTCCCCGAGGGACCTGGCCCGCGTGGAGGCGATCGCCAGAGCGGTCGCCAGCCGGCTCCTGCACGAGCCGACGATCAGGCTGCGCAGCCACGGCGAGCGCGGCCACGCCAACATCGAGCTGATACGCGAGCTGTTCGGCCTGGGCGAGGACGAGACC
>DATJWI010000236.1:0-6546 GCA_035501375.1 Solirubrobacteraceae bacterium | reverse complement strand
GCACGAGACCGACCGTCGGCGCAGAGCTGAGCGTCGCCGTGACGACGATCGCGCTCAAGAAGTAGAGGAAGCCGCCCGCGAACGCGGGCACCGCCAGGCGCGCGCGGACCTCCGACTCGTGGGCCAGCTGGTCCTCTATCTCGGGGGAGACCTTGGGCATCGGTCCGGCACAATACCGGCGCGGGGCCTGCACGGGCGAGGGACGGAGGCCGTCTATGATGGGTCCATGGAGAGCGGCGGTTTCGGCGATCTGTTCGGAGACCCCGAGGAGCTGCAGCGCAGGCTGGCAGAGTTCGCCGAACAGATGCAGGGCCAGCAGCGTTTGGCGTGGGCCGACAACGCGATCAAGCTGGCGGTGGACATGACGGTCGCGGCCGTCGAGAGGATCAACCTGCAGGGCAACGCCGAGGCTCAGGCCGAGCAGATCAGGACCGTGATCGCGAGGGTCTTTCCGGAGGCCGTCACGCTCGTGCGCGAGGCGCGCGAGGGGCTTCAGTAACGCGCGCCCAGCCCGCGCGGGCGGGTCTGGGAGGGACGCTGGAGATCGTCGTCACCGGGCGCATCGTCGCGCGTCGAGCCGAGCCTTTCCGCTTCGCGCTCGCTTTCGCGCGAGGCGCGACCGGCGTGGATCACCTCTGAGAATGACCTGAACCTGAAGATCAGGATCACCGAGGCCAGGCCGATGGTGGCGGTGAAGACGGCTATCGCGATCTGCTGGCCGACCGAGTAGGCGGCGACGACCGCGGTGGGCGCAGCGCCGGCGAAGACCTTGACGAGCAGCGCCTGTTGAACGCCGGCGCCACCCGGGGTGAAGGGGACCGCGCCGGCGACCTGGCCGGCGGCGAACGCGAGCAGGACGTTCTGGACCGAGCCGCCGACTCGAAACGCGTCGAGCAGGAACCAGAAGGCCGTGAAGCGGCACACCCAGGCGCCCGCCTGCCAGGCGGCGACCTCGCGCAGGTAGCGCTTGCGGTCGGAGAGGATCGTCACGCCCTGGCGTATGCGCGCCCAGAACGCGCGCACGCGTACCGACAGCAAAGCGAAGGCGACGACGGCGAGGATCGCCAGGCCGGTGATCAAGAACAGGGTGAGCTGAAAGTGCTCGGCCAGGTAGGAGATGTCGAACGAGCTGAGCTTCGAGAAGTCGGGCGGCTTGGGGAAGACGCCCTGGGTGAAGGCGAAGGCCAGGACGCAGACGCCGGCGCAGACGTCGAAGATGGCCTCCACGAAGAAGGCGGCGGCGACGGTCGGGTAGCTGGAGCCGGGGATCGAGGACTTGGTCAAGAACAGCTTGATGATCTCCCCGCCACGCGCCGGCACCACAGCGTTGAAGCCGACCGCCGCCCAATAGGCGCCCCAGATCCGCCGCCATTGGAAGCTGACCGCCGGGTAGGCGGCGCGGAGGCTGTGAAAGAAGGCGCGTGAGCGCAGGGTCAGGTTGAGCGCAAAGAACCCGAGACCGAGCACCAAGGCCCCCCAATGGACGGCCGCCAGGTCCGCGAAGAACTGGCCGACCGCGTCGAGGAACGTGGTCAGGCTTTCGCCGATCGAGGTCGCTGCGACGAGGCTGGCGGGCACGCCTCAAGCGTACGGGGCTCATCGGGGGCTCATGCCCGAGCCCGCTTCAGATATCTTCCTCTTCGTCCTCCTCGATCTCGTCGAACTCGTCGAGATCGAGCTCCTCGTCGTCGGTGCCCAACTCGTCGTCGTCCTCCCAGTCGTCGTCTTCGAGCTCGTGCTCGGACGCCTCAAGGATCGTGCTCAGCGGCATCAGATGGCCTCCTTTCTAAGGGTCGTTACTGAGCGCGGCGGATGATAGACCGTGGCGGTCGGTTATTGGGAGGCAGAGCGCGGCCCCAGCAAGACCGTCGCGGGCAGGTCCGGCAACGGTCGGCGAGCGGCCAAGACAGACCTCGCCGGCGCCGCGCGGCCGCGTTCAGGCCTTAGCGCCCGCCGACTCCAAGGCGGCCAGCACGAGCCCGTCGTGCTCGGCGGGCTTGACCTTGCGCAGGACATGGCTGACGGTGCCGTCGGGGCCGATCACGAACGTGGTGCGTTCGTTCCCGAAGTACGTTTTCCCGTACATCGACTTCTCGGCCCACACCCCATACGCCTCCGCGACCGCGTGGCCCTCGTCGGCCAGGAGCTGGAAGCCGAGGTCGAACTTGTCATGGAACTTCTTGACCTTCGCGACCGGATCCGGCGAGATGCCGAGCACCGTCGCCCCAGCTGCCGCGTAGTCGGCGCGGCGGTCGCGTACGCCGCAGGCCTGGGTCGTGCAGCCGGGCGTGTCGGCCTTCGGGTAGAAGTAGACCACGACGGGCTTGCCGTGCAGGTCTGAGAGCTTGACGGGGTTGCCGTCCTGGTCGGGCAGCTCGAAGTCGGGGGCCTGGTCGCCGGGCTCGATCATGGACGGATCGTAGCGATGAGTGGGGCCATGGCGGGCTCCCCTCGCCGGGCCGAAGCGACCGGCTCGCTTGGAGGTCGGCAGGTGAGCCTGAAGCCCACCTGCCGACCGCGTCTCTATCGCCTGGCCTCGACTACGGCTTGGCGGTCAACCAGGGAGTGAACGCCACGGTTCCGGTGGCCGTGTTGCACGCACGGCCTGCGTTCGGTCCGCTGGCGCAGCCCCACCAGTCCTCCTCGGCGGTGACCGCCGTTCCCGGTTCGCCGGTCGCGCCCGTTCCGTCCTTGACGAACGAGTTGTTCGTCGACGCGTTAACCGTGGCCTGGCCGCCGGCCGGCTGGCCGGGGCTCGGGTTGGTCTGCGTGACGAACATGCCTGTGTCGAGGTGCGAGAACGTGTTGCCGGTCACCGTGGCCGTCATGTCACCGTATTCGTATCCGAGCTGGTCGGTGGTCAGATAGGCGCCGTAGGTGGTGCCGGTCGTGGCGGCGCCGGTGCCGTTGATCGTGTTGTCTGCAAACGTCGGACCCTGTCCGGCCACCGCGCCGCCGTAGGCGGCGAGCCCCACCGAACAACCGCTGATCTTATTCGCCTTGACGGTCGCCGAGAGGTAAGGCACGAACACGAAGATCCCGTAGCCGTTCACGGCGCATTCACTGACGCCGTTGCCTTCGATCAGGTCCGCTTCTCCGCCTCCGCCACCGTTGTTGTCGGTGTGGATGCCGCTCCCCGATTTGCTGATCTTGTTGTCGAGGAACTTGGTTCCGGTCGACCAGTTCGCCGAGATCCCGTCGTTCGCGTTCGTGACCGCGTTGTCCGACATTTCGCCCGAGCCGCCGAAATTGAACATCGCGATCGACTCTTCTTCGCCTTGAACGTTTTCGACCGTGTCGTGGTCGAAGTCGAAGGTCCCTCCCGAGGAGGCATAGATTCCGCGCAGGTAGATGTCTGCGACCTTCACCTTCGAGACCGTCAGGCCGTTGTAGACGCCGACTTCGTGGTTTGTGATGATCCCGTTGCGGGCGTCGATGTCTGCGCCGCCCCGGACCACGCCGCTCGTCAGGTTGGGGTTGTCGCCGTCCAGGCTGAGCCTCGAGATCGTCACGTTGTTTGCTTCGACCAGGATGATGTTGCTCGCCGTCCCTCCGCAGAGCGATCCCGATTCAGGCGGACACACCGGGTGGGAGACCGCCGGGTAGATGACCGTCGCGTCGCCGGAGCCTCGCAGCGTCAACGACTTGTCGATAACCAGATTTTCGTAGTAGTTGCCGGCGCCGATCGTGATCGTCGCGCCAGGGGAAGCGGCGTTGATCGCCGCCTGGATGCTCGTGGTCAAGCAGCCGGAACTGCAGACCGTCTTTCCGGCAAGCGCTGGGCCTGCGGTCGCCAGGCACATCATTGCGACCGCGCAGGCCAGCGAGATCCGTATCGCGTGTCTCATAGGTTCCATCCTCCGTTTTTTCATCCCCCCTGCAAGCCAGGGCCGGAGGAGATACTACGGGTTTCACATGTCTCGGCACGGGCCGCCGGCGAGACGGAGCGTCGACTGAGCCGAATGAAGTGGCATAGTCGTCGAGCCAGCCGCGCGACTCCTCGACCCGGCGCGCAGAGTATGGTCACGGGCGTGAACATGGACGGCAGGATCGCAGTCGTGACGGGCGCCGGCGGCGGCATCGGCGGAGCGCTCGTGGAGGGGTTGGCCGCCCACGGCGCGAGGGCGGTCGTGGCCTGCGACCTCGACGTCGCGGGCGTCGAGGAGTTGCGCGGCACGGTCGGACCAGACCGCGTGGTGGCCCACGAGCTGGACGTGACCGACCCGCGCGCGACGGAGGCGCTGGCGGACGAGATCGAGCGCACGGTCGGCCCGATCGACCTGTGGTTCGCCAACGCCGGGATCGCGACCGCCAGCGGCCTTGACGCGCCCGACGGGGAGTGGGAGGCGCAGTGGAACGTCAACGTGATGGCCCACCTGTACGCGGCGCGGACGATGGTCCCGAGATGGGTCGAGCGCGGCGAAGGTCACCTGGTGACGACCGCTTCGATGGCCGGCATCTTGAGCGCCGCCGGCGACGGCGCCTACTCGACGACCAAGCACGCCGCCGTCGGCTTCGCGGAGTGGCTGGCCTACACGTACCGAGATCAGGGCGTCGGGGTGTCGTGCGCGTGCCCGGGCGCGGTCGACACGGCGATGCTGAAAGCCGGGGCGCGCGGCGATGCGGCCCGGGCGAGCGCCGTGATCGGCGCCGGCGAGGTGTTGAGCGCCGAGGAGGCGGCCGCGCGGATCTTGGCGGGTGTCGAGCGAGGTGAGCTGGTCGTGATGACACACCCGGAGATGAAGCCGTACGTGGTCGGCAAGGCGGAGGACCCGGACCGCTGGGTGAAGGGCATGGCGAGGCTGTGGGCGCGCGGGCAGCAGTTGCTCGATGACTAGCATCGACCTTGCATACCCGCGCATACCGTCTCGGTCTAGCGGCGCGGAGGGATACGAGTCGCATTACCTGACGGCGGTCGCGCCGGGTGGCGGCAGGGCGGTGTGGATCAGGTACACGAACGACAAGCCGGCCGGCCAGCCGGCGCGCGGCAGGCTGTGGTGCACGGTCTTCGATCGGGCCGCCGAAGCGCCGCTGGCCAGGCGCACGACAGGGCCCGGCGAGATCGCTGTCGCCGGAGTGGGTGAGATCGCGGAAACGACGCCCAAGGAGATCGCGGGCTCCGCGGCAGGCGAGGCCGCGGGAGCCGGCAGAGGGTCCTGGGCACAGATCGACGGAGCGACCATCGGTCCTGGAATGGCTAGCGGCCAACTGAAGGACATCGGTTGGGAGCTCGAGTGGCATGGCGAGACACCCGTGCTTGGATATCTGCCGAAGAGCTGGCTGTACGACAGGAGCTGGCCGCGCTCGAACGGCGCCGCCCTGGCTCCGACCGCCACCTTCGCGGGCCAACTGGAGGTCGCCGGCGAGCGGATCGACCTGAACGGCTGGCGTGGCATGGTCGGGCACAACTGGGGCGCAGACCACGCGGATCGCTGGATCTGGGCGCACGTGACGAGCCTGGGCGAGCGCGACGAGAAGGGTTGGCTGGACATGGTGCTCGCGCGCGCGCGAGTCGGCCGCTGGCTTACACCATGGCTGCCCGCAGGCGCAATCGAAGTCGATGGCGTGCGTAAACGGATCGGCCTGGGCGGGGAAACGCGCGGGCTGCGCGTGGCCGTCGAGCGAGAGCGGGTGGTGGTCGAGCTTCCGAACCTGGCCGGAGGCGGGCTGAGACTCGAGGCGACGACGCCGGCTCGGAGCACCGTCAACTGGGATTACGTTACGCCGGACGGCAGCAGCAGGGACGTACGGAACTGCTCGATCGCCTCGGGCACGATCGAGCTGGGCGACGGGCCAGCGATCGAGATCGACGGCAGGCTCGTGGTCGAGGTGGGCGAGTGAGCCGCCGGTGCTCGTGACTGGCCCGGAGAGACCCAGGGCAGGCACGAGCGTTGGCAACGGCTACTTGACTATCTACTTCAGCAAGCGCGACAGCCGGCGATCCTTGAGCACGCGCCCGCCGGTCTGACAGCTTGGGCAGTAGGCGATGACGTAGTCCTCGAAGTGGACCGCCTCCAGCGTGGCGCCACAGCGCGGACAGGGCCCGCCCTCGTGGCGATGGACCCGGAGGGGCATCGGCAGCTTGTCGGGGATCGGCAGCTCGACCGCGGCCTCGTAGTGGGCGATCGCGGCGCCCAGGATCTCGACGATCGCGGAGCGCAGGGTCTCGACCTCGGCGGGATCCAGGTCGGAGCCGCGCTTGAAGGGCGAGAGCTTGGCGAGCCACAGGATCTCGTCGACCCAGGAGCGCCCGATGCCGGCGATCGTGCGCTGGTCGCGCAGCAGCGGGTGCAGCGGCCGGGACACGTCCAGGATGCGCGCGAGCTCGGCCGGCGGCGGCGGGTCGGGCCACGCCTCGGGGCCGAGCTTGGCAAGCGCCTCGTCGGCCTCGAGCCCGGAGGCCGGCAAGAGCTTGACCCAGGCGGCCTGCTTTGAGCCGAACTCGCGCAGACGCAGCTCCCGCTCATCACCCGAACCGCCCTCGCCCGCGCGCCCGTCCGCGCGTGCGTCCGCGCGTGCGCCGTCGCGCGGACGCACGCGAACCAG
>DATJWI010000235.1:0-4444 GCA_035501375.1 Solirubrobacteraceae bacterium | reverse complement strand
GCGTGCTCTGCCTCACCCGAACGGCCATCGCGTCACACCTTAGTCGCCCTGAAGGCGCCCCTGAAGTCCGACCGGCGATCGGGCCGTACGTCGCGGTGCATACCCGTCGACGCGTACGCCAGCCCCTGTCACCCGGCGTGCCGGACCTCCGGCATCCACTCGTGCAGAGCCCTCGCGACCCGGCGCAGCGCCCGCGCGGCACGAACGGCGCCGGCGACGGCCTGGGGACGCAACAGCTCGTGAGAGGGGCTGTCCAGGACTACTCTCACGACCGCGAAAGGCCGCTCGCGCGCGCCTGGAGCGAGCCACACCGACTCCATGTCGACCGCCAGGGCGCCCGCCGCCAGGAGCTGGCCACGACGCTCGCCGAGCGCGATCTTCGAGACGCACACGATCTCTCCTTCGCGCACGCTCAAGCCGCGACCGCGCAGCAGGACGGTCAGGCGATCGGCGTCGACACAGGGCACACGTTCGGGCGCGTGGCCTTCGTCCTGGGCGCTCGATACCGTGTCGGCGACGATCACTTCGCCGGGCACCGAATGCTCGTCGAGGCCGCCGCAGAAGCCGAGCACGAGCAGCACGTCTCCGGGCGCGTCGGCGAGCTTCGCGGCCGATGCACGGGCGCGCGCGGTGCCCATCCCGGTCTTGTGGACCGCACCGCGATGCCCGGCCGAGCGCACGATCGCCGCCTCGACCCCGAGTGGCGCCGCGATCACGAACCTGCTCATGCGCTCCCCAGCGCGGCGCGGGCGGCGGCGTGACCGCTCAGGACGGCTCCCTCCAGGGTCGCCGGCCAACCGGTGTCCGTCCAGGCGCCGGCCAGCAGGAGCCCCGGCGTGGACGTTCGCGTACCCGGGCGCAGTCGCGCCACCCCGGGCACGGCGCGAAACGTGGCGGCGTGCTCACGTGTCGCGAAGAAGGCCTCTACTCGGGCCCCACGCGCGCGCGGCAGCAGCGCCGAGAGCGCCGGCAGGTAGCGCTCTTTCAGCTCGTCCGCGCTCATTTCCATCTCGCGGTCCGCTCCAGAAAGCGACACCGCCAGATACTGGCATCCCGGCGGGACGCCGCCCGCGGCGGTGCGGTCGAACAGATATTGCACGGGTGAGCGCACCCCGGCCGCGAACCGGTGCTCGCAGACGATCCGGTCATAGACGACGTGCAGGTTGACGATCGGCGAGTTCTCGAGCCGTCGCAGCCGTCCGGCCAGCTCCGGCTGCAAACCGTCGAGCAGGCCCGCCGCGCGCGCGTGGGGCACCGCGACGATCACCGCGTCTGCGCGCAACGGCTCCTCTTCCAGCTCGCCCGTGCCCCACACGATCAGCCCGGCACCGTCGCCTTCGATCCGCCGCGCCCGCCAGCCGAAGCGCAACTCCACGCCGGCGCCGGCGAGGGCCGAAGCGGCGGGCTCGCCCAACGTCTCGGTCAGGGGCCGCTCGTGAAAGCCGATGTCGCCGGCGCTGGACTTCGAGAGCAAGCCTTCTCGAAACACGAACACGCCCAGCCCCAGCGAGGCCTGGGCCGCCGGCAGATTCAGGGTCGCCAGCACGATCAGATCCCACAACAGCGCCACGGCCTCCTCGTCCTGGCCGTGTTCTGAGAGCCATCCGCCAAACGTCTGGCCCCGTTCGTCGAACGCCTGCTCGCGCGGGTCCAGCCGGGCGAGCGCCGCGACCGCACGGGCAGCGCTCAAGCGCTGGCGCAACGGCAGGTTACGGTAGCGCAAAAGGGTGCCCGCCAGGTGCAGCGGCGCCGGCAGCCGGCCGCGCCGCAACATGACCGGCTCACTGCCCGGGCTGAGCACCGGGATCTCCAAGCGCTCCTGGACCCTCACAGCCGAAGAGCTGCCCAATCGCTCGAGCAAGCCCCGATAAGCGACACAGCAGCGCAGGAACACGTGCTGGCCGTTGTCGACCTGCAGGCCTTCCCTCTCGAACGAGTACGCGGCGCCGCCGAGCCGTCTGCGCACCTCCACGAGCGTCACCCGGGCACCGGCCTGGGCGCAGTCGAGCGCCGCTGCGATCCCAGCCAGGCCGCCGCCGATCACCACGACCTGGCCGCCATCTCCCGGATTGGACGAGCGCCGTCCGCTGACGCCGACCCCCTCGCCCGCGGGCTTCGGATCGCCAGACCGCCCCCGGACTCCCGTCACACCCGAGCTCCGAGCATGCCCCTGGCTGCGACCAGCGCCTTCTCGTGGACCGGCAAGGAGACGCGTTCGCGCAGGGCCCGGTCCGGTTCGCTCTCGATCCGGTCCAACAGCCTGCTGTAGATGCCGGCCATCGCCAGCAGACAGCCAGCGCTGCGGCGATCGAGCAGCGACGCCAGGGCCACCCCCCGGTCGAACCACTCGCGCGCGCGGGCGGCCTGGAAGCGGACGAGGGCAGCGAGCTGGCCCACCTCCGCCGCGTAACCGTTGCGCCCGTTCGGTCCGCCCGCGGCGGTTAGCCGCGCGAGCGTTGCCGCCGCCTCGCGCTCCTCGCCGCCGGCGATCAGGCCGAAGCGGCGCAGATCCTCGCTCGGCAGATACACGCGCCCGGCGTGGGCGTCTTCGCGGATGTCGCGCAAAATGTTCGTCAGCTGAAAGGCCACGCCAAGGTCGTCGGCGAGCCTGTAGGCGTCGGCGCGCTTCGCCGCGTCCGGGTCGCGTAGCGCGAAGATCGCAAAGCACGACCTGCCGATCGCACCGGCGACGCGCCGGCAGTAGAGGACCAGCTCCCCGAAGGTCTCGTATGAGACCCCTTCGACATCCATCCGGACCCCTTCGATCAGCTCTGGCATCGCGTCGGCCGGCACGTCGAAGCGGTCATAAGCGTCAGCCAGCGCGACGACCATAGGGTCGTCCTCGTTTGCGCTGCTCACGCGCGCGCGAGCATGCAGCGCAGCGGCCTGCTCGTCGAGCAGTTCGAGCTTGCGTGGCGGCGCGAGCGAGCCGTCGCCGATGTCGTCGACCCGGCGCGCGAACGCGTAGACCGCGCACATCGCGCGGCGGCGCTCCGGCGAGAGCAAGCGGATGCCGTAATAGAAGTTGGCGGCGTTGCGCCGCGTGATCGCCTCACAGCGCAGATATGCCTCCTCGGTGTTCACCTTAGAAGCCCCCCAAGAGTCCGACCAAGCGCGAACAGCCGGCGCGCGGCGCCTGCTTTTGGCGGTCCTGCCAGCACGTCGTAGCCGGCACCCTCGATGGCGTCGAGCGCGGCGCGCCCGCCCGCCACGAACGCCGCGACCGCCAGGCGCTCGCGCGGGCCGCGCAGCTCTTCGATCAATTGAACGCCGCGGGCGAGCAGCTCGCGGGCGCGCGACACCTCGAATGCCAAGGCCTCGCGCAGGGGCCCGCCGGCGTGGGGCGCGTCCAGGTCGACGATCGGGCAGTCGTACCGGGCCAGATCCTCGGCAGGCAGGTAGACGCGCCCGCAAGCCCTGTCCTCGGCGACGTCCTGGCAGTGCTCGGCCAGCTGCAGGCCCGTACAGACCTCATCTGAGAGTGCTATGCGAGCAGGATCGGCCTGGCCGAAGACATAGAGCACAAGCTCGCCGACCGGACTGGCCGACAGCTGACAGTAACCGCGCAGCTGCTCCCAGGTCTCGTACCGCGCGACCCGCTGATCGAGCCTGTTGGCCTCGATCAGGCGCGCGAACGGCTCGCGCGGCAGCCCGCACTCGCGCAGCGTCGGCTCGAGCCTGCACAGCAGCGGATGCTCGGCTTCGCCGTCGAACGCCCTGTCGAGGTCGGCTTCGAGCACGTCCAACGCCGCCAGCCGCGCCATGGTGTCGGGGCCAGCCCCCTCGGCGTAGCCCTCGGCTGGGTCATCTGCGCCAACCGCACCGGCACGCCTCGGCATGCGGGCGCCTCCGATCGCACCGGCGCCCCCGATCGCGGCGGCGCTCTCGATCGGACCGTCGCCGATTTCGTCGGCCAGCCGAGCGAAGCCGTAGATCGCCAAGAGGTGGTCGCGCGTGCGGCCGGGCAGCAAGCGGCTGGCGACAGGGAAGTTCTCGCCGGAGGCCCGCCCCATCACGGCCGCGGCCTCCACGGCTACCCGGCCGGATCGGCGAGACATCTCCCGAGCGCCATGATCGGGAAGACGAGACGGTACAGGTGGTAGTTGATGTAGTAGTCGGACGGAAAGCCGGTGCCCGTGTATTGCGGCTCGTCCCAGGTTCCGTCCTCGCGCTGGGTCGCCGTCAGCCACTCGATGCCGCGCCGCAGCGCGCTCGTGCAGACAGCACGCTCGTCGGACAGCCTCGGAGCGGCGGTCTCGCCGGCGGCGTGCAACGCCAGCAGCGCCCAGGCGGTCTGCGAAGCGGTGCTCGGGCCACGTCCGACCCAGTCCGGATCGTCATAAGAGCGCGGGTCCTCGCCCCAACCGCCGTCCTCGTTCTGGTGTTCTTCCAGCCAGCGAACCGCGCTGCGAATGCACCCTTGAGACGGATCGACGCCGGCGGC